>WBTZ01000177.1 GCA_009026175.1 Zoogloea sp.
TCCCCAAGGCTATTCATCAGTCCTCGATAAGCGCCTGCGTATCGGATGAGGACATTTACAGCAGGCTCGAAAATCTGGAGGTTTAAAAATGCAGTTCAAGTCCAATGGTCGCGTCACGGGCGCCAAGTTCTTCAAGGATCTGGTGGAGGGAAAGGCATATGACTCCACTACGGTCTATGTTGAGGTCAGTCTTGATGAGCGGGCTGGCGCTGCGAAGGGTAGCGCCACCACGGGCTTCCAGTGGGGAGATTCCGGCAACTATCAGCGCATCAAGCACCTGCCTTTTCCCTTCGAAGCCGAATTGACCTATGAGCTGCTCACGAACGGCAAGGGCCAGTCTAAGCAGGTCCTCATTGATCTGAAGCCCGTCAAGCAGGCTTAACCATGGCTCGGGAATTGGTACAGGTCTTCGTTATTCAGTGCAAAAGCACAGGGGAATTCCTGCGTGAAGACTTGACCTATTCCCGGTTCTTGACGGAAGCAGGTCGTTTGCATGATGTGCAGGAAGCTTCTGAAACAGCGCGTGATAACCTTGATTATGATTATGTAATTAGCTCTTTCTGGGAAATGGAAAAGGCGAGGTTGTGGTGATCATCAGAAACTTTCTGACGCTTCTTTTTTACTGCCTTCCGTCATTGTCATTTGCGGGTTATGGATGGGGTGGCTATTGCTGGGATCAGCTTGAGGTAGCTATGGCCGTCCATACCGCTTGGTATAACTCGGCGGCAACGGGTGCAAATCTCCTTATGTATAACCCGACGGCGCAGCGCGTCTATTACATAAAGGGCAATGAAGTATTGTTTGTGGATTCGATCTATACATGCAGCAGTCAGGGGCTGGGTGATTACGGCCTTGCTCATATGACGTGGTATTCCCCTCCTGCTGGTGTCCTAATTGCTGGATCTACCCCCGGCAATAGCGGTGCGCCTGCAACGTCAATAGGCTCCGTATCCCTGGTTGGGTGGTCTATGTCAGCGGAGGACGGCGCTAGGTTGGGTGTTGCTGTATCTGGTCTGTTTGTCTTGGCTGCTGTGTTTCGCGTCTTGGGGGGCATGGGCTCTAGCAGGGAAGATCAATAAAGCTTTGCGTGATGCTTGGGAGGCATCATCGCGGAGTGCTTTTACTCCGGACCATCAACTTTGAAGGGAATGCAAAATGAAAAAGTCTATCGCTGCTCGTCTCGATGCCATTCAATACAACCGCTTTGTGCTGGGGGCCGGCGTCTTGATGGCTCCCGTGCTCGCCCGTGCTGCTGAAGGTGACATCGATGTCACTTCCCATCTGGCAACCATTGCTAAGGGCGTTCTGGCCGTCGCCGCGCTCGGTGCCGCGTTCCTGGGCATCACTGTGCTGAAGAAGCTGTGGGGCAAGCTCGGCGGCTAATCGGCAGTTTTGCCAATAGGGGAGGGGCGTTTGCCGCCTCCCTTTTTTTACGCCTATGGGGGATATAAAAATGGGTGCTTGGGTCGCAATTGCCATTATTGGCGCCGTTTGGATTATGGTTTCATGAGAGAAATAAGGCTATTGGTCTATTTTCTGATAGGCCTGTTGATTTCCATTAATTCCGTTTTGGCTTACGCCGTTGATCTGTGTGACCCGGATACGCCCGCATGGAGAACATCGGCGGGCGGTGTCTATTATGGATCAACAAAGCAAGCAGCCTGTAGCAAGATGGCATCTTTGATGGGCGTCCCGTATAAAATGGGAGTTTCATACGGAGAAGACATTTGCACATACAATAATCAGGGCTGGTCGTTTAATCAGATCATGATTTGTGACGACGGTAATTTGCCTAATTCCGCCGGAAAGTGTACGTGTAATCCGTGCAAGAGCAAAACGGGAATGTGGGATAACGGTGGAAGTCCCCAGTCTGTTAATTTGCCTGGGCCTCTTCCATTTTACTCGGGCGAGACTAATGGCAAGGCTGAAATGCCTAGCACAATATGTCTTAACGGCTGTGTTGCCGATACCACTCAAGATAGGGGTGATGGCATGGCTACGTCGTCGTGGTGGGGGTACACGATGAATCCTAAATACAATGGACAGTCATGCTCTCCAGGTACGCCCAAGCCTGGAATATCTAAGCCAAAGGATTCGCCTGAAAAGAAATGTGTAGATCAAGGCATGGGCTTTGGTTACGTAAATGATAAGGTGCTCTGCGTTAAGCCTGATAACTCGTCGGGTACCGCAAAGAAAAGTACTGAAACAAAGAATCCTGACGGAACGACAACTAAGGTCGATACCACCACTAATATCAGTTGCAATGCTGAAGGCGCTTGCAGCACTACAACGACAACTACTACAACGGTTATTAATGCCGACGGCTCTACCGCTTCCACTAAAACGGAAACGAAGAAGGAAGATTCGCAGGGTAATACCGGCACGGGTACGGCCGATGGAACAGGGTTCTGCAAAGAAAACCCCACGTCTCCAATGTGTAAGTCTGGATCTTTTACAGGTACGTGTGCTCAAGAGCCTGTCTGCGAGGGTGATCCTATTCAGTGCGCTACTGCGAAGGCCACATTTAAGACCCAGTGCGCCCTGGTTGCATCCCAGGAAGTAGCTGATAAAGGCAAGTCCTATATCGAAGGTACTGATCAGGAAACCAAGGACGCATTAAAGCGCAACGAGATTACCATTCCCCAGATCAATTCGTCTGATACGGGCGGCGGATCTTGCCCGGCAGATCGACAAATTGAAATTGCAGATAAGTATGTGACTATTCCCTATAGCAGCATATGTGGCGCAATGGCAATAATGAAAGTTGCTCTATTGGCAATTGCTACTTTTTCCGCGGCCATGATAGTAATGGGAGGGGTTAAATAATGCCTGCCTTCTTTTTGGCTCTTGGCTCTCTGCTTGTTAATCTTGCTGGGTCATTTGCTGGCCGTCTATTGCTTGCCGTTGGCTTTGAATTCGTCACATACAAGGGCGTTGATTTGATGTTTGACGGCGTTAAATCCGCCGCATTCAATTACCTTGGCGGCTTGCCGGGTGATATTTTTCAGATGATTGGGCTTGTGGGAATTCCGCAGGCAATTGGTATTGTGTTCGGCGCTATAGCGGCACGGATGGGTATCTCCGGAATTCGCAATGGCTCATTCACTCGACTGCTCTCAAAATGATCTATCTTTATACCGGCGTCCCTGGCGCGGGAAAGACACTGTTCTGCCTGCGTGATATGTATGATTTCTGGAAAGCTGATGCGGTCCGGAAAACAAAGGAAGCAAAGGTCCATGAAGGGGAGTGGGCTAATTACGCTAGGCCTGTCTATGTATCGCGTGTAAAGGATCTTGCTGTCCCTGGTTGGAAGCTTCTCGAGAATCCTGCTGAATGGCACAAGTGCGAAGTTGGCGCCATCATCATGATGGATGAGTGTCAAGAGGATTTTCCGCCGCGCCCTAACGGCTCTAATGTGCCTGAGCATGTCGCACGTATAGCGGACCATCGCCATAAGGCTCAGGATTTATTCCTGATCACTCAACATCCAAGCTCGATTGATAACTTCGTCCGGCGTCGCGTCGAGCAAACTAATTGGGTGCTTCGCAAGTTCGGTTCCAAGCTTGTGGTCTTTTATTCCTGGCCGGGTGTTTGCGAGGCTCCGGAGAAGTCTAAGGGCTCCGGCTTCAAGCGAGAGCGCTTGTATCCAAAGGAAGTATTCTCCTGGTACAAAAGCGCGGAAGCTCATACGCATCAGTTCAAGCTTCCAAGGGAGGCGTGGTATTTCGCTGCCGCACTTGTCGCCATTCCGCTTGCTGGATTCGTCCTCTATCAGGCTGTCATTGGTCTGGGATTTAAGCCTGATGAGAAAAGGCCTGAAGGTAATCTCCAGACTGAAAAGAAGGATGGCAAGCCCCTGGAGCCGCCAAGGCCTCCGGATCCTGTTAAGACCTATCTCACGGCATACACGCCAAGGCTGGAAGGTCTCCCACACACTGCGCCGGCTTACGACCAGATGACTCAACCGACTCGGGTTCCTGTTCCTGCTGCGTGCGTCGATATCAGGAAAACATGCACGTGCTATACCCAGGACGCTACGAAGCTGAACATGGACCAAGCTCTATGTCGACAGATCGTCGCAAGTGGTTTTTTCGTCCAGTTCAATCCGGAGAGAGAGCGGAGGGAGCAGGTTGCATCTGGTGCATCTCGAGCTGCTGAGTCGCGCCCTCAGACTGATCGATCTGGTTATCGCTTTCCGGAGAACGACAACTATGTTGGCGTTACGAGTAATGGCGCCGCTGTGCTGACGTATGACCGACCCAGGTCTGCAGCTCAGGTAGCGCAGGCTGCTCCGTCTGAGAACGTCGCCGGGCCGGTGGTCGAGCAAGCGCAGGGCATCGGTCGTGGGCGTGTAATAATGTCACAGTGACAAAAATTAATACCGTAGAAAAACAGCAGAAATCGTCATGATAATAACGTTTTAAAAATAACGTTATGAATTAAACGCAATTCGGTAGACACACTCTATCGGGTTGTATCGATTCATAGTTGAATAATCGTCACAGTGACGTAAAATAGACTCATCAAATAAACGTAACGGTGACGAAAATGATTGACCCTAAAGATACCGCCACGGGCGACCTTGTTGGCAACCTCCCCAAGCGGCGGGGCCGTCCCCCTACGGGCAAAGCAAAGTCTGGTTCCGAGCGCATGAAAGCCCTTCGTACACGATCTTTCTTGAATGGTGACGAGAGTTCTATCCCTACCGGCCAGCTTTATGAGCGGCTCGCAGAGGCTCATCGGTTTGGACATAGCTACAATTTCGAGGCCCTGGTTCTTGAGTTGCGCAAGAGACTTAAATCGTCACTGTGACAAAAAAGCCCGGCATCTCTCCGGGCTTTCTTCTGTGTGACGCGCTTCATTGCGCCGAACCCACCTGCTGTCGAACAATGCGCGGCTCAAACAAGCACGGGCCGATGGCCCAGCAGGGCGGACATGCCCACAAATAAGCGACTACTTATAAGCTGAAGACATAATGCGTATGTCTTATGCACTCCGTCATAAGCAGGGTGGCGCAAAATAAGCCATTGAAGCAAAACGAACAAAGCACTTCTGAAAACAGTAATTTTCAGAACATGAGAAATCGTGTACTACGGGCCCTCAAGCAGCTCATTTACAGGAATTTCAAGGGCTTGCGCAAGGCGTACAACCGCGTAGGCCGGCACTCTTCGGCCCATTGTCACGTAGCCGTATAGCGTGAAGTAAGAAATGCCGGAGCGCCTCGACAGTTCAGTCAAAGGCATCCGGCTTCGACTGGCCAGCGAACGCAGACGCCGACCAAAAACATAGTGCCACTGTTCCTCAAGCTCCCAGGGTTTCATGCCGCCTCCACCAGTTCAGCAGCCTACAGCTGGCCACTGGATCAACGAACCCGGCGCGCTGCTGCGACAACATCAAGCGCCAGGTGAACGGCAGCCCATTGTTTGGCAGCAGGAATCTTCGACGCAATGAACCCCGTCACTGAATGACACGCCCGCGGCCGATGCCTTGAGCCTGCTCGACAACTGGACCGGCAGTCATCATTCCTGACGATGCAGAACCGGCTCCCGCGCGCTTCGGACCCTCCCAATGCCCATCGTCAGGAATGACAGCAATGGACGGGCCTGCAGGGCCGATAGGCACGGTGTCAGCCGTGCGAACGGTACGAGGCTCAGCAGACTGCCCATCCAGGCCCTTCTGCTGCTTGTCGGGGTCAAAATCGATGAAGTACCCGTTCTGGACGATCTGACGGCACATATCCACGGAAACAATGAGGCGGGTAGCCTGCTGGCTCCAGCACCGGCAATCCTTGGATGTAGCGATGCAGGCAGCAGGGATCGGAACATGAGTAGGTTGAGTCATGCCGTCATACCTGGGGGATGTATGGGCAAAACCTTCGATCCGGGGTGTATGGCTGGCGATGTACTCAGCTTGAGTCATGGGACGCTGCTGGGTCGGTCCCTGCCCTCCTCCAGGCCCTTGACCAGGCGCACCGATAGAGCCCTTCGACTTATCACCGAATGGGTTCCCACCGGCAATATCATTGATACGGGTATAAGATCGCCAAACGAGGAAGCCGCCGAAAGCAATGGCCGCGACCAAAACATAGGCAATGCGCGGAATTGCGCGCTTTTGCTTTATGTGAAGGCTGGCCGACTTATAGAGCCCGAAAACCTTTTTGGGAAGGCTATATCGACGTGACGCCGATATCTCCCTGGAGGACTTGCTTTCCGGCTCGCCGCATTCCGGCCACTCATAGAGATAGCGACCAAGGGCTGTATTGCGGATATGGATATGCCTGCCGACGAGCTTGCGCACATTAGCATCAAGCAGGCCGGGATGTTGCGTGATAAGCCAGAAATCGACGCCGGTATGTCGGTGAGTCTCAAATGCGGCGACGAACGGCGGGACTTTTGATCCGACCGGGCGGGGACGATAGACGTTTTGGGCTTCATCCACGACGATGATGGAATTGGCCGGGAAATTGAATATCGGCCGGGTAATTTTCTCATCTTCCGGCGTAGGGACATCACGGGTCCATTCTTCGACGGGCGGCGTGGGCTGATGATCTATTTTCAGTTCCGGAATGCCGGAAATGAATAGCGGCCGCTCGCCCTTTTCTTCGAGCAGCATGGAGACCGCGAGCAGGGTTTTTCCTGCTCCCGGCGTGCCGGTAATGAGGGTAATCATGTGACGAGCTTTCCAAGCCAAGAGAACGCGGACATGGCAGCTTTGTACATCAACGCAGCCAGAATAATCGACACGGCCGTGCCAAAGCCCGACAGAGCAATGACGTTCATGACGTCGGCCGGGATTTGGCCCCAGGCGCTAATGATTGACGCCTTGACTTGGGAAGCCAGTTCAGTAATACCCTCAAACGAAACCCAGCCGATACCCAGAGCGGAGAGGACCTTTTTAGCCAGGGCGCCGACTGAGTTGTCGAGCCATTGAAACCAGTTATCCACGCTTATTCCCCCATCCGAAAACAATGTAACCGGCAATGAGCCACGCCAAGGCAATAATGATCGGCCTCAACATAATTGCGAATTGGCAGATTACGCCTAGCTCAAAATGGACCATCTTGCCGTTGATCTGAATAAATCGATCCGCGGGACACACTCCACCACCGGACAACTCTGAAACCTCGAAACTGAGGTTATGTTTCTTTTCGCCGACTGGTTCTGTAGTTGTCGGTGGATCACCCGGCTTTAGGGTTTTGCAGTTCGTTTCGAATACGGCTTTTGCAGTCGCACACTGGATCGGATCACCCTCGCAAGCGGGGGCCTGTGCGCAGCTCCCGTTGAAAGATCCGGATTTGCACATGGGGGACGTGGGGTTTTCTTTACAGAAGCCGGTACCGTCCCCTGTTCCAGTACCTGCATTGCCCTGCGAGTCTTCCTTCTTTGTATCCGTCTTTGTGGAGGCCACGGAGCCATCAGCATTGATTACCGTTGTCGTCGTGGTCGTGGTCGTGCTGCATGCCCCTTCGGCGTTACAGCTAATATTCGTGGTCGTTTCGACCTTCGTTGTAGTGCCGTCCGGGTTCTTTGTTTCAGTGTTCTTCTTTGCAGTACCTGATGAGTTATCGGGCTTTACGCAGAGGACTTTGTCATTGACATAGCCGAAGCCCATCCCTTGATCTACGCACTTCTTTTCAGGGGAATCCTTCGGCTTTGACGTACCAGGCTTTTGAACTCCCGGTGTGCAAGACTGACCGTTATATTTTGGATTCATGTTGTAACCCCACCACGAACCCGTAACCATGCCGTCACCGCGATCCTGCGTTGTATCAGCAACGCATCCATTCAGACACACGGTATTGGGCATCTCCGCTTTACCGCCAGTCTCACCAGAATAAAACGGAAGCGGACCAGGGAGATTTACAGACTGCGGATTGCCGCCGTTATCCCACATGCCGGCCTTGCTCTTGCAAGGATTGCAATTACATTTTCCGGAAGAGTTAGGCAAGTTCCCGTCGTCGCAAATCATGATCTGGTTGAATGACCACCCCTGATTGTTATACGTACAAATATCCTGACCGTATGAAACTCCCATCTTATATGGCACACCTAAGCCAGACGCCATTTTCGCGCAAGCAGCCTCTTTTGTTGCGCCATAGTAATTGCCACCTGCGGAAGTCCTCCACGCAGGAGTGTCCGGATCACACAAATCAACCGCATAAGCAAGCCCGACAAAGAACGTCGAAAAAATGCCTAATAGCAGGAATTTAAATAGGCTCATCGCAGGATGATCCAAATTGAAGCGGTAACCATAAAGAACCCGGCAATCCAATATTGATCAATCACAGCGCCCTCCTCATGGCAGTAAATGCCCAGGCAATGACGAGCACAACCGAAACCGCCCCACCCAACTCCATTCCGTTTTGGAACATTTGAGCCTTCTGATCGGCAGTCAATTCGACAAAGGGAGACGTGGCCGAGCACGCGACCACCTGATACCCGGACGAAAACGAGGCCGCCATGGCCTGCGCATCCTCCAGGGTTTGGAAACACTGGGAGACAACGAGATAGCCCATGACGGCCTCCAGATGGCCCCGGACCGCGTGAGGACCGGGGATTGACGACAGTCGGGCTTAGAGAGCCCGGCGCAGCAGCTTGATGGCGAAGATGATCACGATCGCGACCAGCACAGCCGCACCGAGGGTGCCCGCATCGGTCTTTGCGGTTTCGATGGCGCTGGTGATGCTGGCATCAAGAGCAGCATTGGCAGAGCCCGCAGCCAGGGCAAGGGAGGCCAGGGCGGCACGGGGGGAGCGGACGAAACGGAAAACCTTGTTCATTTTTGAATCTCCATGGCTCAATTGAATAAACACCCCAGGGCGAGCCAATTACCGGGATGCCGAGTTAATCAGTAGTTGATGCGCTGGACCCGCTCATACTCGAAAAACGTGCTAATCGCGTAGTCATAATCGAGATTGAATTGAGCGGTTTCCGAGGCCTCTTGAACGTCGTGGAGGCGACCCGCTTCCGCAAGCAATCGGGAATAGGTCAAATCCTCCCGAAGGAATTCCCCGGTGCTTTTGCACTGGATCACATAGACCTGTACCAATTCCCGCGCCATGGTCAGGCCTGCTTAACGGGCTTCAGATCAACCAGAACCTGCTTGGACTGGCCCTTGCCGTTCGTCAGCAGCTCATAGGTCAATTCGGCTTCGAAGGGAAACGGCAGATGCTTGATGCGCTGATAGTTGCCGGAATCGCCCCAGGCAAAGCCGGTCGTGGCGGAGCCCTTCGCAGCGCCGGAACGCTCATCAAGGCCGACCTCCACATAGACCGTCGTGGAGTCATAGGCCTTGCCTTCGACAGAATCCTTGAAGAACTTCGCGCCCGTGACGCGACCATTGGATTTGAATTGCATTTCTACACCTCCAGATTTTCGAGCCTGCTGTAAATGTCCTTTTCCGATGCGCAGGCGCTTATCGAGGACTGATGAATAGCCTTGGGGG
>WBTZ01000178.1 GCA_009026175.1 Zoogloea sp.
GCCCCGCCCCCCTCGCCCTGCATCGCCCCCGAATAATTAACTCCTTTTAAATCAGCGCACTAAAACGCCATCCGCAGATGGCACGGCCTTTGCTGGTCAGGTGGTGAAAGGACACCACCGACCATGAACCCGCTGACCATCATCAACGACACCACCCTCCGCGACGGCGAACAGACCGCCGGGGTGGCTTTCACCTTCGACGAGAAGTGCGCCATCGCCCGCAATCTCGCCGAGGTGGGTGTCCCCGAGATGGAGATCGGCATTCCGGCCATGGGCCCGCTGGAGATCGAGGCCATCCAGGCCATCGCCGGCCTCAACCTGGCGGCGTCGCTGATGGTGTGGTGCCGCATGACCGACGCCGACCTGGCGGCGGCCCGGGCCTGCCCGGTGGACATCCTGCACCTGTCGATCCCGGTGTCCGACATCCACCTGCAGAACAAGCTGCAACGCAGCCGCGAGTGGGTGCTGGGGCAGGTCACCCGCTACGTGGGTGAAGCCCGCGAGGCCGGCTTTGCCGTATCGGTGGGCTGCGAGGATTCATCCCGCGCCGATGCCGACTTCCTGGCCCGGGTGGCCGAGACGGCCCAGCGGGCCGGCGCCCGACGCATCCGCTTTGCCGACACCCTGGGCATCCTCGATCCCTTCAGCACCTACGAGGCCATCTCGACCCTGCGCCGCCAGGTGGACCTGGAGATCGAGATGCACGCCCACGACGACCTGGGCCTGGCCACCGCCAACACCCTGGCCGCCTTCCGGGCCGGTGCCACCCACGCCAACACCACCGTCAATGGGCTGGGCGAGCGGGCCGGCAATGCGCCGCTGGAAGAGATCGTGATGGGCCTGCGCCACCTGCACGGCATCGACTGCGGCATCGACACCCAGGCCCTGCCGGCCATCTCGGCCCTGGTGGCGCAGGCCTCCGGACGGGCGGTGGCGGCCAACAAGAGCATCGTCGGCGAGGCGGTGTTCACCCACGAGGCCGGCCTGCACGTGGATGGCCTGCTCAAGGACCCGCGCACCTACCAGGGCTTCGACCCGGCCGAGCTGGGGCGCAGCCACCGCACCGTGCTGGGCAAGCACTCCGGCTCGCGGGCGGTGATCGCGGCCTACGCCCAGCTGGGCGTGCTGGTGTCGGACCTGGAGGCCCGCAGCCTGCTGGCGCGCATCCGCGATCACGCCACCTGCACCAAGCGCTCGCCCTCCGCCGGGGAGCTGGCCCGCTTCCTCCTCGAAGTGAGCCGTTGCGCGGGAAGCGCATCATGAGCCCCAGGGAACCCGACATGCAGATCCTCGCCGACAGCGCCGCCACGCAAGGCGCCGCGCCGGGTTTCTTCAGCACCCTGCGGGAGGATGTGGCCTGCGTCTTCGCCCGTGACCCGGCGGCGCGCAGCACCCTCGAGCTGCTCACCATCTACCCTGGCGTGCAGGCCCTGATGATCTACCGGGTGGCCCACCGCCTGTGGCGCCGCAACTGGCGCTACGCCGCCCGCGCGCTGTCCTTCCTGGCGCGCTTTCTGACCAATGTGGACATCCATCCGGGCGCGGTGATCGGCCGGCGCTTCTTCATCGACCACGGCGCCTGCGTGGTGATCGGCGAGACAGCGGTGATCGGTGACGACGTGACCCTCTACCACGGCGTCACCCTGGGCGGCACCACCTGGAACCCCGGCAAGCGCCACCCGACCCTCGGCAACGGGGTGGTGGTCGGCGCCGGCGCCAAGATCCTCGGCCCCATCGCGGTGGGCGACAACGCCCGGGTGGCGGCCAACTCGGTGGTCATCGACGCGGTGCGGCCCGGCATGACGGTGGTCGGCATCCCCGGCCGCATGGTGCTGCCCAAGGAGGGCCGGCGCATCGCCCACGGCATCGACCTCGACCACCACCAGATCCCCGACCCGGTCGGCAAGGCGATTGGCTGCCTGCTCGACCGGATCGCCCAGATGGAACGGGAGATCGCCCAGCTCAAGGGCGAGCCCAGCCATGCAGACGGCGCCTGCCGGACCTGCGACGACACCTGCTCGCAACCCACTTTCGACGGTAGCTGGAAGGCCACCACCACCATCGCACCAGGAGCCTGACGCCATGAACGAATTGACCGGCGAACTCGCCAAGCTCTCCTCTGCCGAGGAATTCCTCCAGTTCTTTGCCGTGCCCTTCGACCAGAAAGTGGTCAATGTGAGCCGGCTGCACATCCTCAAGCGCTTCTACCAGTACCTGCGCCGGGACTCGGCCCTCACCGGGCTCGACAGCGGCGAGCTGTTCAGCCGCTACCGGGGCCACCTGGTGGCGGCCTACGAGGATTTCGTGCGCTCCACCCCCGCCCAGGAAAAGGTTTTCAAGGTGTTCCAGGACACCGACGGCCGCCAGCAGGTGAGCCTCGACAGCCTGCGCGCCACCCTCCCCTCCGTCAGCTGACAGGACTGCCGCCATGCACATCGTCGTCTGTATCAAGCAGGTCCCGGACTCGGCGCAGATCCGCGTCCATCCGGTGACCAACACCATCATGCGCCAGGGTGTTCCGGCCATCGTGAACCCCTACGATCTGTTCGCCCTCGAAGAGGCCCTGCGCCTCAAGGACAAGTTCGGCGGCAAGGTCACCATGCTGTGCATGGGCCCGCCGCAGGCCGAGGACGCGCTGAAGAAGTGCATCTCCTTCGGTGCCGACGACGCCGTGCTGGTCACCGACCGTTCCTTCGCCGGCGCCGACACCCTGGCCACCTCCTACGCCCTGGCCGCCGCGGTGCGCCAGATCGGCAAGGAGCAGAAGGTGGACATCGTGTTCACCGGCAAGCAGACCATCGACGGCGACACCGCCCAGGTCGGCCCCGGCATCGCCAAGCGCCTGGGCCTGCAGCTCCTCACCTATGTGTCGCGCATCGCCGACCTGGACCTGGAGAACGACACCATCACCGTCGAGCGCCGCGCCGAAGGCGGCGTGCAGGTGCTGAAGACCGCCGTGCCCTGCCTGATCACCATGCTCGAAGGCACCAACGAGATGCGCTTCGCCCCGCTGGAAAACATGATCCACGCCGCCCGCTACCCGGTGCGCAAGTGGAACAAGGAAGCCGCCGGCATCGAGGACGTCACCAAGATCGGCCTGAAGGGCTCGCCCACCGTGGTGAGCAAGGTCTTCGGCCCGACGCCCCGCGCCGAGAAGGCCCTGATGCAGTCCGTCGAGGACGCCAGCCCGCGGGATGTGTCCCTCAACGTGATCCAGAAAATCTTCACCCAGCACCCGACCCTTGAGCGCGACATCCTCGCCAAGGCCGCCGTGTGACCTTCAGACAAGACACGAAAGGAACCCTGCCATGAGCGAGGCCGAACCGAAAAAGCCCGCCGCCCGAGGCGGCCGCAACCTGGAACTGCCCGAGCACCTGAAGGCCTACAAGGGCGTCTGGGTGTTCATCGAACACGACCGCGGCGAGGCCCACTCGGTGTCCTGGGAGCTGCTCGGCGAAGGCCGCAAGCTGGCCGACACCCTGGGCGTGTCCCTCTCCGGGGTGATCATGGGCGGGCCGGACGAACCCCTCGACGCCATCGCCAAGGAGGCCTACAGCTTCGGCGCCGAGGCCTGCTACATCATCCGCGACCCGGTGCTCAAGGGCTACCGCAACGAGCCCTTCACCAAGGGCATGACCGACCTGGTCAACAAGTACCAGCCCGAGATCGTGCTGCTGGGCGCCACCACCATGGGCCGCGACCTGGCCGGCTCGGTGGCCACCACCCTGGCCACCGGCCTCACCGCCGACTGCACCGAGCTGCGCATCGACCCGGCCACCCGGGCCCTGGCGGCCACCCGCCCGACCTTCGGCGGCTCCCTGCTGTGCACCATCATGACCCTGGCCTACCGGCCGCAGATGGCCACCGTGCGCCCCCGCGTGATGCGCATGCCCGACGCCGACACCACCCGGACCGGCACCATCATCGAAGACAGCCTGGGCATGATCGAGACCGACATCGTCACCAAGCTGCTCGACTTCATCGCCGACGAGAACAGCAACAAGGTGAACCTGGCCTACGCCGACATCATCGTGTCGGGCGGCAAGGGCCTCAAGAACCCCGACAACTTCAAGCTGATCTGGGATCTGGCCAAGGTGCTCGGCGCCGAGGTCGGCGCCACCCGCCCCGTGGTCCAGTCCGGCTGGGTGGACGCGGAACGCCAGGTCGGCCAGACCGGCAAGACGGTGCGCCCCAAGCTCTACATCGCCGCCGGCATCTCCGGCGCGATCCAGCACCGGGTGGGCATGGAAGGGGCTGACGTGATCATCGCGATCAACACCGACCCCAATGCCCCGATCTTCGACTTCGCCCACCACGGCATCGTCGGCAACGCCATGCAGGTGCTGCCGGTGCTGACCGACACCTTCCGCGAACACATTGCCATGCGCAGCCGCAAGGCCGCCTGAGGCAGCCACAGGAGACCCTCACCATGAGCGAGAAATTCGACGTCATCGTCGTCGGCGCGGGCCCCTCGGGCAACGCCGCCGCCTACACGGCGGCCAAGGCCGGCCTGTCGGTGCTGCAGATCGAGCGGGGCGAATACCCGGGCTCGAAGAACGTGCAGGGCGCCATCCTGTACGCCAACGCGCTGGAGCAGATCATCCCCGACTTCCGGGACGATGCCCCCCTCGAGCGCCACATCATCGAGCAGCGCATGTGGGTACTGGACGAAGAGTCCTTCGTCGGCACCCATTTCCGCTCCGACGACTACAACAAGCCCCCCTACAACCGCTACACCATCATCCGCGCCCAGTTCGACAAGTGGTTCTCGTCGAAGGTGAAGGAGGCCGGCGCCCTGGTGATCTGCGAGACCACCGTGGAATGCCTGCTGATGGACGGCGACCAGGTGGTGGGCGTGCGCTGTGACCGCCAGGGCGGCGAAGTCTTCGCCGACGTGGTGATCCTGGCCGACGGGGTCAACTCCACCCTGGCCCGCAAGGCCGGCTTCCACGGCGAGATCCAGGCCGGCAACGTGGCCCTGGCGGTGAAGGAGATCCTCTTCATGCCGCAGGAGACCATCGAGGCCCGCTTCAACATCAAGGAGGAAGAAGGCGTCGTCATCGAGATGTTCGGCAAGATCACCGACGGCATGATGGGCACCGGCTTCCTCTACACCAACAAGGATTCGATCACCCTCGGCGTCGGCTGCATGCTCTCCGACTTCAAGGAGAACCCGAACCGCACCTCGCCCTACACCCTGCTCGAGAAGATGAAGGCCCACCCCTCGGTGGCTCCCCTCATCGCCGGCGGCGAGATGAAGGAATACTGCGCCCACCTGATCCCCGAAGGCGGCTTCTACGCCGTGCCCAAGGTGCATGGCAACGGCTGGATGATCGTCGGCGACTCCGGCGGCTTTGTGAATGCGGTGCACCGCGAGGGCTCCAACCTGGCCATGACCACCGGCCGCCTGGCCGCCGAGGCCGCGATCGCCGCCAAGGCCGCCGGCAAGGGCTTCAAGGCCAAGCAGCTGGCCAGCTACAAGCAGGCCCTGGACGAATCCTTCGTGATGAAGGATCTGCACAAGTACCGCGACATGCCGCAGGTCTTCCACCAGAACAACCAGTTCTTCACCACCTACCCCGAGCTGCTCAACCAGGCCGCCCGCTCGATGATCACCGTGGATGGCATCGACAAGAAAACCAAGGAGAAGGAAATCTTCTCCAACTTCCGTAAATCGCGCAGCCTGACCGGTCTGGCGGGTGATGCGCTCAAGCTGTGGAGGGCCTTCAGATGAGCACCGTCGCCGTCAATGTGGAAGAAAAACTCTTCCAGAACCGCTACAAGGTCGACCACGGCCGCCCGCACATCAAGATCCGCCAGCCGGACCTGTGCCGCAACGAGTGCAAGAGCCAGTCCTGCACCTATGTGTGCCCGGCCTCCTGCTACAAGGCCGAGGGCAATGGCGCAGTCACGCTGATCACCGACGGCTGCCTCGAATGCGGCAGCTGCCGGATCATCTGCACCGAGCTCTCCAACGTGGAATGGGAATACCCCCGCGGCGGGCACGGCATTCTCTTCAAGTTCGGTTGAGGCCGCCACGACCATGGACGACATACACCTGTTCCTCGCCCACGCCATCCAGCTGGAGCGGGAGGCCGCCCGCCACTACGAGGAGCTGACGGAAGAGATGAAGACCGCCGGCAACACCGAGGTGGCGGACTTCTTCCGGAAAATGGCCGGCTTCTCACGCAAGCATCTGGCCGAAGCGATGGCACGGGGCGGCTTCCGCACCCTGCCCGAGCTGCGCCCCGACCAGATGCGCTGGGCCGACGGCATCAGCCCCGAGAACGCCGGCTGGGAAGGCATCGACGGCTTCATCGACGTGATCGGCGCGCTGGAGCTGGCGCTGCTCGCCGAACGCCGGGGCCACGCCTTCTACGCCGGCATCGCCGCCGTCACCAACAACATCAAGGTCAAGCGCATGGCCGCCGAGTTCGCCGAAGAAGAAGCCGAGCACGTGGCCGAGCTCGAGAAGCTGATCGACCGCTGCGCTGCAGCCTAGGCAAGACAAAGCGCAGCGCCCGGCTACCGCATTACCCCAACGGAGAAAGCATCATGGCAAAACCCCAAAAGCACGTGTTCGTCTGCGCCCAGCAGCGCCCCCCCGGCCATCCCCGCGGCTCCTGTGCCGCCAAGGGCTGCAACGAAGTCCTGCAGACCTTCTGGGGCGAGCTGCAGAAGCGCAACGCCTATGACCGCATCGGCGTGACCTACTCCGGCTGCCTGGGCCCCTGCGACGGCGGCCCCAGCGTGCTGGTCTACCCGGAAGGCGTGCTCTACTCCGGCGTCAGCAAGGACGACGTGGTCGAGATCTTCGACAAGCACCTGGAAGGCGGCGAAGTGGTCACCCGCCTGCAGGCCCCGGCGGCGGTCTGGTGAACCTCTTCACCGGCGAAAGCTCCCGGGCGCTCTTCGGCGGCGATGCCCCGGAGAGCGTCAACCGCCTGCTCCACGAGGCGGCCGCCGCCCACGCCGACCCGACCAAGGCCGAAGCCCTGCTGTGGAGCGCCCGCCTGTCGGCGCCCCACTGCCTGGCGGTGTACTTCGCCCAGTACAAGTTCTACTTTTACCGCCGCCGCCTCGAAGACGCCGAACGCTGCGCCCGCGACGGCCTGCGGGTGGCCGGCGAGCAGGCCCGCATCGGCCGCCACTGGCGCGAGGTGCAGGGCGGCGATGCCGACTTCGGCGGCGTCGGCCCGGCCCGCTTCTGGCTGTTCACCCTCAAGGCCCTGGCCTTCATCCGCCTGCGCCTCGGCGACCGGGCCGAAGCCCAGGCCCTCCTCGACAAGGCCGCCCAGCTCGACCCCGACGACAACCTGGGCGCCAGCGTGATCGCCCGCCTCAAGGACGAATCCGCCCCCACCCGCAAGGCCCCGCCAAAGACGCCATCCCAAGCTCAGCCCTCCGATCCGGACGACAGCCCATGATCGTCATCAGCGCCCTGCTCGCCAACATCATCGACGCCGGCACCGACGCCCTGACCCTCGCCGAGGACATGGACGAGGCCACCTTCCGCCGCTCGCGCCTCGCCCGCAGCGAGATCGGCCGCCTGATCGGCGTCATCGCCACCAACCTGGCCGACCTCCCCGACGCCCAACGCCAGCAGTTCGCCGAGATCGACTGGGCCGCCTGGTCCGCCCTCGCCCCGCAACTCCAGCAAGACGGCCCCGAGCGCGACGAAGCCCTGTGGTTCGCCACCCGCGCCCTGGTGCCGGCGACGCTGATGTGGTTGCGGGTTTACAAGGAAGGGGCGCCGGGGTTGTTTGAGTTTCAGGGGGGGTGAGTCGGCGGAGCCTGGGTTCTGATTGCTTTATGCACCATCCAGACGATGAAAAGCATGAGACCTGCGGATGCGCAGCCAAAAAAGGCGGCACCGAAAAGCCCGGGCTTGAACCACGCCATGAAGAATGTGCTGTAGTGCCAGATATCAAGTGCGATCAGCACCAGAATGAAATCGGAAACGTGCGGACGGCCCCTCACCCGCCACTGCGCGGCGGCAACCAAAAGAACAGGTAGAGCCAGCAGAAAAACGGAAACCACAGCCTTCAACGTCAGTGGAATGCTGTACTGCCAGAACGGGAAGCAGAGGGCGAACACCGACGCGCTGATGGTGGAAGCAGTCGTGAAGAGGGGGAGGATGCGCATGGCTTTATGGGGCGGCCAAGGTTGATGTGACACGCTCTTGTGCCCTTGGCGTCTTGCACGGCAGTCGCCCGAGTTGCCGAGGCATCCGATTAGCCGTCGTCTTATCCTTCATGTTCCTGGCCTTTCGGATCCGCCGACCAGTTCAGACGCTTGCGCCAAAGGGCAATTGCCACGATCACGGACCAAATGAACCACCACCCCACGGCAGCAATGATTTCACCCAGAATGCTTGCCATGGGCCAACCATCGGGAGAGCCCTGAAGAGTAGGCAGCCCGAAGTCTTCCAGAACCGACAATCCTATGAGCGTCGGAATCCAAAAGACGATTCCGAGCAGCGGAACAAAGCGGACGACAAGGTACTCAAGCAGCAGCGCGCCGCCACCGCCTGCCAGTGAAATGAAGATCAATCGAACCATGTCGCTCAACTGCTTTGAATGTTCAAGGCCATGTCCCCCTGTGCAGTTATTCGCGCAGGTCGGTCAACCGCGCCGGCCTTCATCGGCCCCGTCACCACTTGATCCAGCCACTGCTGCGCGCTTTCCGGGAACACCACAACCGGCGGCAACGGCGTCTTCTCATTCTTCTTGGGCATACATTCATCCTTTCAGGATGGGGTTATGCCTCGAACACAAAAATTCGGACAGGCCCACCGAAGGGAGCGAGGTTGAGCGCCATGTTAGAGGTTTTCACGAACAGACTCTCTGTTCTCTGGTTCCCAGTAACCGCCACTACCGTGATATGTTTCGGCATGTAATGAAAACAACTCCCCGCATGAACTACAGAGGAAGCGATAGCCAACAATGTCGTCCCACTGTTCCCCTTTGGCTAGGGCCGCAAATGTGACTTGCGAAATCGAATCGGAGTTGGACACCTCTGTGATAGTGCCGTCATCGAGGTTTTGCTTCACGATTTGAATTGCTCGGCGCAACTCATGAGGCTGCCGAATTGCAAACCGCACGCAAAGGTCTTTGCACTTCTCGCATGACATGGAATGGAGACCTCTAACGTGCCGCTTGAGCCGACGCCGGAGCGCGTAGCACGGAGGGAACCCAAAAGCATAGCTTTTGGGCGGTCGGCTCGAAGCGTTTGTTAGAACTCATGCTTCAACCCGTTTCTTGAAGGCCTCAAGTGAATTGCCCCGGGTTTCCTAGACGATCCCGTTCCTCAAAAGATACCGCCGCTCATATTCCATCGGCGAGAGCTGGTCGTTGTTACTGTGCCTGCGTTTCGGGTTGTAGAACAGTTCGATGTAATCA
>WBTZ01000179.1 GCA_009026175.1 Zoogloea sp.
GCTAAAACCCGCCATTTCGGCACTTGAATAACCGCCGCGGCAGTCATGCCCCCTAACTTACGACTGACCGCCGGCCTCACTAAGGAGCAAAAAAAATGAAACTTCTCGTCATGCCCTCCGGCAACCTGGTCAACCCGACCCACATCCACGGCGTCATCAAGTTCAAGGGTAAGGGAGTCGCCCTGCGCAACGAGTACAACAAGATCATTTGCTTTGAGGATGAACCCGACAATGCTCGCCAGAACGTAATCGCATCCGAACTTGAAATCGTGGTGAACGCCAAAAAGGACGCAGCGCAGCCTGACTGGAAGGCCGCCTTCAGCAAGCTCGCCTAATCGGCTGTAGCCGCCCGGCATCGGTGGCATCGCTTTCCTCGCTCCGGCGCTCACGCGTTCGGAGCGTTTTTTTTACTATCAGCGCTTGTGCCCCCTCGGCAGCTCACCCAGCCTCGTGCATGATTACTTTCTTATGCCTGCGCCGCCCCTGCACCACGATCTCGCTTTTCTCGATGAAGGCCCCTCCCCCGGCGCCGACAGCCATGTCCAATCACATGAGGCGACCGCCGAGGACGAGGCTGCGCTGGCGCTCTTCCTCGCCAGGGGCGGTACCGATGAAGACATCGACGGGGAAAGTGCGGCCTCCGAGGATGCCTTTTGGCGGGAGTTCGAAGACGACCTGAGCGCGTTTCTCGACGATGCCGATCCGACCAGTGTGCGCAATGCTCGCGGAACCCCACTATGGGTAGGGCTCGACGCCGAATGGACCTTCGATGCGGCCAATGAGATGAACCGAATCATCTCCATTCAGCTCCACGTGCCGCCGCAGGCAGCGCTCAGCACTGCGCCAGAGAAGCAGAAGCTGGCTCGCAAGCTCAGCCGGATCATCTACGCGACCTCCCCGACCCGCGAAGGCCGCCCTTCCCTTCAACGCAGCCTGCGTAGCTTGATCGACCAAGCGCTCGACGAGCACCTGATCGCCGAAGCGCCCCGGCTTGTGATCATCGCCGGCTTCGGGCTGCGCTTTGACCTTGCTGCGCTGAGCGACTTCCCAGAACTGCGATCCCAGATCGATGCGGTCTCAGGAAAGCTCGCAACGGTCGGGTCGAGGGCGCTGATGGATTACGAGCGGCCGTTGGTGACTGGTGATGTGCTGGAGCCCGTCTCGATCGGGCTGCACTTCATCGACGTGGCAGCTCACGTCCCGCCGGGTACATCGCTTCGAAACATCGGTGTCCTGCTCGGCAAGCCCAAACTAGACATCCCGCGGCCTTACTCGATCGAGCGGATGGACGAGTACCTGCAGGCCGACCGTACCGGCTTCGAAGCGTACGCGATGCGGGATGCGGAGATCGCGGTCGAGTACGCCCAGCGCCTCGCCGACTTCGCGAAAAAGGAGCTTGATATCTCGCCGCTGCCCACAACCGCGAGCGGGCTTGCTTTGAAATGGTGCATGCGGACCATCTCGGCGGCCCAGATCGATCGGCTGGAGGCTTTCGGCTTGTACAAGACCCAGACCGTTGCTTATCACGCCCGCAGCAACCGGGCGCGCACGGTACGCGAGGTACAGCCGACACCCATGCGGCGAATCCAGGAAGCTTTCCTGACGGATTGCTACGCGGGTGGGCGCAACGAAGCCTTCTTCATCGGCCCGAGCCCTGTCGGCGTCTGGTATGACTACGATCTCGCTGGCGCATACTCGACCGGTCTCGTCGATCTGCCGCTGATCGACTTCGAGAACCCCCGCTCCAGCCTCGCCGTCGAGGACTATCTCAACCATGTGGCCGGGTATGCCCTCATCGAGTTCGAGCACCCGGCCGACACGCGCTTCCCCGTGTTCGCGGTGTCTCGCGGTGGAAAGGGGCTGATCTTCCCGCTCAAGGGCACCGCCTACGCAACCGCCCCGGAAATCCGCGTCGCCCACGATCTCGGCTGCGCGATCAAGGTCAAGTGGGGCGTACTGTATCCATGGCGCCGGCAGGCGGAGGATGCCGAGGGCGCCGTGCCCGCCCAACGCCTCTTCGCCCCTTTCGTCAAAGCCGCGCGCGCGCTGCGGAAGAAGTATCCAGCGAAGTCGCTCGAGGAACAGGCCGCCAAGCTTTACGCAAACAGCATCTACGGGAAGGTGTGCCAAGCCCTGCGCCCGAAGAACGTCTTCGACACCCGGGGTGTTCGGTCCATCCGCCTGAAGCCTTCCCCGATGACGAATCCGGCCATCGGTTCGCACGTCACGGGCTTCATCCGCGCGGTCCTCGCTGAAATCTTGAACCGCATCCCGACGCATCGCTCCGTGCTCAGTGTGACGACGGATGGGTTCTTGTGTGACGCAACCGCTGACGAGGTCGCCGCCTGTCTCGATGGTCCGCTCTGCCGGCGGTTTCAGGCGCTGTGCGACGAGATTGTGCCCGGCAGCAGAATGCTTGAGGTCAAGCATAAAGCCGGTCAAATCGTGTGCATGAAGACGCGTGGCCAGCTTACTGGCCAGGCGCTGCCCGGCGAAGACATTGTGCTCGCGAAGGCTGGTGTGCAGATCATCGTGGATGCTCCGAACAATTTGGACTCCGCTGCGTACAAGGCGCTCCAGAACGAGCAGATGCTCGACCTCTACCTCGACCGGGTGCCGGGCCGGACGATCCTTAGGCACCAGTTCCCTTCGATCCGCGACCAGTACGAAAAAGGCATGGACTTGTATAAATTCCAGACCGAGGTCCTGTTGAGCCTCGAACCGGACTTGAAGCGGGCGCCTTGCAATCCGCGGATGATCGAAGTTGCGAGCCGTGGCCGTGCTCATGTGAGCCTCGACACCCGGCCGTGGAACACGGTCGAGGAATTTGACGCCGCTCGCGCCCTCCTCGATGGCTGGCGCCGCAAGCATTGCTTGAGGACATTGGACGACTGGCAGCACCTGCACGAAGCGATGAGCTTCAGCCTGACGCGTTCTGCACTTCGCGAAGCTGGCGCCCGCACGTTGAACCTGCGCGCGGGCAAGCCGTTAAGCGATGCCCTTCGGCGTGCATTCCTGCGGGCCTATGCACATTCTGCGCTCGGGCTGGAGCGCACCTACAACTACACGCAGGTCGCTGCATGGCTCACCGATCTGGGGTATCCGACAAAGGAATCGGAAGCGCGCAGCGCGAAGTCCCAAAAACTCGTTCTGCACTCCATCCCACGTATCGAGGGGGTCATGACGCTATGGCATTTGCTCAAGGCGGAATGGCCCATGGCCGAGCTTGATGCGCTGCTTGCAGACCGTGACCCGCTGCAAAGTTAAGCTCTGTCGAACGTGGTCCGCTTCGGCGTGGTGATCCCTTGAAAGGACCGCACGGAGATGCAGCCTCCTCCGGAGTCACGCAGGGGTGAGAAGGGGCCCCGATTGCGGCCCCTTCGTCGTCTCGGGTAAAGCGCTGCCCAGGCTCGCAAACCTGAGGATCCCCGGCGAGCTTTACTTGCTGGGGTTGGATGAGGCCTTCAAAGCGGCGGCACCAAACATGTCGCCCTGTTCTGATAACCCAGCTTTTCTGAAGACCAACTCAATGGCGGACTGGAGTATTCAGCACACAAGTGACTTCGATTTCAACGCCACTCAGCCACCAACAACCTCTCGATGGATATGAAATAGATCACATAAAATATGGCAATAATTTATTTTCACAAAAATTTTTATATTTGAGAATATCGAACAGATGTTCAGTTCCTAAATCAACTAAGAGTAACAAGGCAAACGGGGAGAAATCTCCGGACGCAAAGCTACAGGCCCTAACCTGGACAGGAAGGGTGGCTGAGTTGCCTCGGTCAGAACACGTCCGCACCTCTCAGCCCCGATTGCGTTCAAGCGTTATAAACGTCATGGCTTTCCTTAAGCCTGACTAAGATTCATCGGTGAGCATTTCGGAGAGACGAGTTCCATGCAGTGGAGAGACGTACTTCGCGCAAGACTGCGGTCGTCCTTAGTCGTTTTCAGCCTATTCTCAAGCGCTCTACACGCGGCACCAGTATCCGTGGCGGGCTTCGCGTTTGGCGGTGACTTCGCCAGCGCAGCGGATCGCTTCCCCTATACATTCAAGTTATTCAAAGCCCAAAGTGCTGCCAAAAATCAGCAAGGAGGGCTCTCCTACCTTGTATCGGACCGCGCCAAATCGGTGAAAAACCCCGATTTCGAATTCACTCCCGGTGGGCTAGTTAGCCTTAAGAGCAGTGACAAGGCCCTGATGGCGGTGCTGATGCTCACGGGTGAGACAGTCGCAGTAGATAATTTTGGCGCATATCACAAGACCTTCATTGCTCTGCGGGGTGACGCACTTATTTTTGATTACAAATCCCAGACCATCGTTCGCAGCTGCCCTGTTGTTACCGTCCTTTTCGATGCGCAGCCTCAACGGCCCAGCGATGAACACATCGAGGGTTTCGTCAACAACATGATCCGTCGCGACGATGAAAAGGGACTCGTAAGCCAATTCGCTCAATGCTTGGAAAGATCTCGACAGCCACGGGATTCCGGCCACACAGTTCAAGTACGCCGTGCAGAAGCAGCACCTGAAGCTATCGCGATGCTTCCGCAATCGCTGAGAAAGAGCCCTGCTGCCATAGAGGCTCTAATTGCAGACCTCTTCTCTTCCGCTCTTTCGTCAAAACTTGGCATCTCAATGCTTCCATCCAGCATCGGCCATGCAATCGGCGGCGTAATGACGATGCGCCTGGAGAATGGTGATGATTACAAGATCAAGCTGAACGAAGGTGATTATGTTTTCGACCTTCGTCTAAACAAGTTCGCCAAGATCAAGGTATCCGAAAACAATGTTGGCACGGCATACGTTTTTGGAACTTATTTCGACATCAAATTCCTCGAGCCAACTTTAAATACCGTCTACCTAGATTCGAGCCTGAAGAACGGCGAGACCGCGGTTCTTCCTGCAGGTCTTGTAACGGGCGATGATTTTGCGGCATACCAAGACGCCATGCGCGGCCTGGCCCTTAAATTCAGTGATTCACTGGCAAACCCGGGCTCAAAGTGGATTAGCAGCGCTGCGTCCGCCAAGAACATTTCGTCTCAACTTGATTCGGCAAGAGACATACTAGGAAAGTGCAAATGATTAAGAGTCTGAAACTTATATTTTCCCTCTGCGCGATGCTTCCGTTGTTAGCACTGGCCCAGGTAGTGCAAGTAAAAGGCGTTGGCACAGTATCGTATCCGGGCGAACTTTCCCCCACCGTCAAGGAAAAGGCATACGAAAAGGCCCAGGTCGCCGCGGTGGAACGCTACTTCGCCGAGAACGGAGAGGCTGAGACCCAGAACTTCGAAGCCATTCAAGAACGTATTGAAGCCAGTCTTGAGAAATTCATACTCAGCGCGACTATTCTGAACGAACAGGACCAACCCAGCATCCGCAAGTATTCGGTTACTGTCCGAATTGAACTAAACGTCGCCAAATTGCGAAACACCCTGCGCAACTCCAGCGCGGCCGGCCAGGCCAACAGCACGACCAAATCGCAGTTGGTCTATATCTTTGTCGGACGTGAAATTGACAATGTTCGCGCCTTCGACGAACGTGCATTCAAGCGAATTGAAGCAATTGATAAAGGCAAAGCTGGAAACACCTCCATTCAAGTCGAAACCGGTGGCAGCACCGTTCGAAAGGCAGACGAAATCAAGTACAGATTAATGCCAATGGCAAATTACGCAACTTCGATTACCAATATCTTCTCGCAAGGGGGGTTCAATGTGGCGGATCCAACATTTGCTATCGGGGACAAAGATGTCAAGGCAGTAAATAAGGACTTTTCCGCTGGCAACGATCTCGCACAACCGACTCTGCGTTCGGTGGTTGACTCCCTGAAGAAACAACAAGTGCCCTACCTTGTACTGGCTACCCTAGATTTGGGAGCGCCCTCTCAGGACCCTGCAAGTGGTATGCAACGTGTCGGCGTTACGGTCACGGCCCGCGTGCTCGACCTGACAGGTCGGCTACCCCGCGAAGTAGCCTCCGTTCCCGCAGTTCAATACTTCGGACTTGGGCCTGACAATCAAGCCGCGGGCACCAAAGCCATGAAAGAAGGCTCTCTTTCCGCAGCTCGCGAGGTTGTTGCCCGACTGAATGCAGCCAACGTTCACTAATCTACGCAATTTGACTCCGCTCGGCGCCGACCCAAGTCGGGTCAACACAACTTTGTCGGCAAGGGAATAGAAAATGAGAAAAAAAGTTATTGCAAGCATTTTTGGCGCCGCACTGTTCGTTATTTCCGGAGCGACTTCGGCGCAACTGGGCGGCCTCTTGGGAGGGAACAAGGGGGCTGAAAGCACCGTCACTGCTGAAAGTCTTGTCAAGAGCTATGTAACTGGCACCCAGCAGGTGATGAACGCAAAGTCGAGCATGTTGACCGCGCTTGGCCTGAAAGAGGCGGCAGAAAAGGAGGCTTTGGCCGCCAAGAACCTCACCCAGGGTGCGACGACCGAGAATCTTGAAGATGTCGCTAAAATCCAAACTGAAAGCAGCAAGGCTCTCACTGATGCAATGGCAGCCAAGAAGGGCAAATTGACCGCAGACAGCAAGAAGACCTATGCCATTGGACTTATTGAGATGGTAAAGGGCTTGAAGAGCTATGCGGGCATGAGCGGTGACGTAAAGAACTTCAAGCCCGGCATCACATCCATCGGAGGCGCAGCAGGTGCAGCGACTCATGTCGTAAAAACTCTTCCTGACAACATTTCCAACACGAAAGCAACGCTCCAGTCGGCAATTAACTTTGCCAAAGAGAACAAGATCGAAGTACCCGCTGACGCCACTTCTCTTTTGTAATCACTCGCCATCGAAAGCTGATGACCTTCTGGTCACCATTAGGCCCCGCGCCTCATGACACAACTGAAGCGCGGGACCATGCTGTTATTAGCCCACTTCGTGACCGATCTGAAAGGCAATCATGAACCAGTCCTCTGACACCTCCACTGTGGTTAAAAAGGGGAATGTAAATAAATGCCCGAGCTGCGGGGCTCAACTAGGCGCTTTTGTCAGCAGCTGCCAATCCTGTGGCCACGAGATCACGGACGTTGAGGCTAACCGAAGCATCACTACACTCGTTAGCCGACTTGAGGAAGTCGAGCGTGAGGTGGACGAAAAGGGATTGACCGGACGTCGCCGTGAGCAAACGATAGTCGAAAGGCGTGCTCGTGTAATCCGTGACTTCCCGGTTCCTAATTCCCGCGAAGACCTTCAGCAACTCCTATACTTCATCCAGCCGAAGTTAATCGAAAGCGTCAAGCCTGACCCCAATACGGAAGACTGGCGGGCAAAGTTCAATGAAGTCGTCAGCCGTGCCAAAAACGCCTACAAGAACGACTCGTCAGCCCTCGCTGAATTCGAGGAGATCGAAGCTAGCCTGAGCACTCCCCTATCTACCGGTCTCGCTATACGAGCAAAACGCAATCCGCTCTTCGTTGCACTACTCGTCGGCATCACACTCCTAGGGTTGGTTGGTCTAGTTGGATCGATGATGGAGCGATCAAAAGAAAGGCAGTGCGAAGAGAAATACACGGCTGGGGCCCTTGCCGAAAAGGAGCGCCTTGAAAAGCTGTACGCACAGGTCGACCAAGACTACAAGGGGAAACGTTACACCGAGGCGGTAGCCAATGCATCCAAACTTGTCTGGGAATACACAGAGCCCTGCAAGGTAGATGACGCCGCAGCGAGCAAAGGAGTGTGGGATGAAAAGCGCATTCAGATTTCCGCACTAATCCAGAAGGGGATCGAGATCGACGCTGCAGAGAAGGAAGCAGCGGCAAATCGCGAACTTGCGGAGAAGCAGGCCGATGCGGACCGTGAGCTGGCCGCTAAACAGGCTGAGGCGCAGAAGGAGACCGAACTAGCTCGCATCGCGACCGAAAAGGAAAGAGCTCGCATAGCAGAGGTGAGGCGCAAAGAGCTGGACAAAAAATGGTGACACTCTAAATACAGAGCCACTCTCAAGCTTACCCAACCTAAAAAACGGATACGACCATGAGCTTTTTCGGGAAAAAGAGTGAAGGCGGCATGCTCGATGTCATACGCTGCGACCAGGAGGACTATCTCATCTGGAAGTGGAGTCCGAGCGGCACGGCCAACAGTACGAACAAAGAGAACGCAATACGTTGGGGCAGCAGCCTACGTGTAAAGGATGGTGAAGTTGCTGTTTTCGTCTATAAACAAAAGGACGGCAGCACCCAGGACTTTATCGAGGGGCCGTTTGACGAGACCATCAAGACTGGGAATTTTCCAGTAATTTCAAACATAATTGGGCTCGCGTACGCTGGCAAGTCACCTTTTCAGGCTGAGGTGTATTACATCAACCTGGCCGGAAATCAGAAGATGCCGTTCGGAGTTCCGTATTTCGATGTGTTCGACAATCGCTTCCTCGACTTTCCGGTGAGGATGTCTGCACGCGGCTCGATTATCTTCAACATCACTGACTACCGCGGATTCATCAAGCTACATCGCCTAGTAAATTTCGACTTTGAACGCCTGAAATCACTAGTGCGTGACGCAGTGGTTAAGTACGTCAAGGGCATCATTGTCAATGCGCCAGCAGACAATGGGATTCCGGTACTCCAGATCGAGCGTAAGCTGCTTGAGATCAACGATTTGATCAAACCGCGTGTCGCCCAAGCCTTCCAGGATGATTTTGGAGTTAATCTAGTCCGGTTCGATCTAGACACCATCGAAGTCGACAAGAACACGGACGAGTATCGTGAGCTACGCCAAATCACCGCAAACCTGGAAACTCAGATGCGGGTGGCTCAAAACGAGACCAGCATCAAGAACATGCGAGAAGCTCAAGCGATCAACGCCGAAAACTTAGAGGCAACGCTGGCCATCGAGCGAGAAGAACGTCAGCGTTTCCAACGACTGCAAACTGAAACCCAACATCTAGCAGCGCACCAGATTAACCAGCAAGCAGCCGTTCTGCGGGATGCGGCCAATAATCTGGGTGAAATGGCCTATATGGGCGGAGGCTCTGGAAGCGGTGGTGGAGGTTTCAATCCAGCTGGGATGATGACCGGCATGGCCCTCGGCGGGATCATGGGCGGCCAGATGACGCAAATGGCCGGACAGATGAACCAGAACATCCAAACCCAGATGTCTGCCCCACCTCCGCCTCCACAAGCGATGTACAGCGTCAACGTGAATGGCCAGACTCTGGGCCCGTATTCTATTCCTCAACTGCAGGAACTGGTTCGTACCGGTCAGATCAATATGGCCACCTATGTCTGGAAGCCTGGCATGGCGAATTGGGAAATCCTTGGCAACGTGCCGGAACTGGCCCATTCCTTCGCACCGCCACCGCCCCCTCCTCC
>WBTZ01000180.1 GCA_009026175.1 Zoogloea sp.
GGACGGGTGCGTCGACCGGGACTGTCGGCGGCACGACGGAGGGCTGCTGCGGACGCGGCGGCGGCACATCGCTGATGGTGATCTCGCCGGCGCTCAGGTCGTCACTGCGGTTGCCGGCGGGGTCGGTGATCCGTGCCAGCACCGAGTGGGTGCCCGTGCCCAGGGGGGCATCGGCCGGCAGGGTCAGGGTCCAGCGTCCGTCGCCCAGGCTCAGGTGACCGTCACCCACGGTGTAGGTCGTGCCGCCCACCGTGACGCTGAGATGCTCGCCCGGCCCGACCTGGGCGGAGCCGCTGAGCGTCGGGGTGGTGCTGGTGGTGTCGAGGGCGTCCACAGTCGGAGCCGCGGGCGGCGTGGTATCCAGGGTCACGGCACGGCTTGTCAGCGGGCCGCTCAGCCCGGCGGCCGGATTGCCGACCCGGGCCTGGATGCTCCAGCTGCCGGCGTGGGGGCTCGGGTCGACCGCGCTCCAACTGGTGCCGGTGATGCTGGCCCGGACCCAGGTCTGGCCGCCATCGAAGGACAGCTCGACGACCTCGTCCTGGCCGAGGGGGGCGTTGAGACTGCCGACCACGCTGCGGCCGGCCCCGCCGTTGGCGGTGACGAAGTCGTTGTCCGCGTCGCCGGTGTCCAGCCCCATGCGCTCGATGCTCACCGTTTGGGTCGGGGCGGTGGCCTCGACGACATTGGTGACGGTCACGGTGATGGTCTGGACGGCCACGTTGTTGTCGGCATCGGTGGCGCGGACCTGCACCACATACGTGTTGTTGGCCGGGCCGTCGCCCTGGTCGGTGGGGGCTTCGAAGTCGGGGGCCGTGACAAAGCGCAGCTGGCCGGCTGCGTCGAGCTGGAAGCGGCCGGCGTCGTCACCTGTCAAGCTCCAGGTGACGCTTTCACTGGCGTTGAAGCTAGCCACCTGGGTGGTGTTCTCCGGGACGCTGATGGCGCTGTTGGCCGCCCCGGGGCCACCGCTCGGCCCGGTGATCTCGGGATTGACCCCCGGCGGCGGGCTGACGCTGACATCGCGGCTGGCGAGCGCGCTGCTGTCGCTGCCGTCATTGACCGTGAAGCTGACGGTCCGCGGGCCGCTGAGCGGGGAGGTGGACGAGTTGCCATAGGTCACGCTGCGCAGGGCGGCCTGCCATTCGGCGAGGGTCGAGGTGGCGCCGGCCGAGGTAAGAGTCAGTTGGCCGGTGCTGCTGTTGTAGCTGGCCGTGATGTTGCCCATGGAGCTGCCGTCGTTGGTGAAGGCGAGTACATCCTGGCTGCTCTGGAAGTTGCCGGTGAGGGCCACGCTGGCGCTGGCCAGGGTGGGACTGTCGATGTCGACGACGGTCAGGCCGCTGTCTACCGCGACCGGGCTGCCGCCCCCCGTGAAGGCGGCGCTGCCGCCGCTGGTGGTGACGATGGGGGCATCGTTGAGCGCCCCGATCTGCAGAGCGACGGTGGTGCTGTCGCTCTTGGCGCCGCCGCTGCCGGTGTTGCCCGCGTCGTCCACGCTGATGCCCAGGCTGACGGTGGCGGTGGCGTTGGCCGCGCTCTGGAAGCCGAGGGCGCCGCCGGCGATGAAGGCGTTGAGGTCGGCACTGGAACCGGTGAGGGTGAGGGCCGTGCTGGTGCCGCCGACGGTGACGCCGGTGGCCGAGGTGGCCGACAGGGTGCCGCTGGCGACGCTGAAGGTGACGGTGAGGCTGGCGCTGCCGGCGTCGGGGTCGCTGAAGCTGATGCCGGTGAGTGCGCCCGGGGTGTTCTCGGTGACGCCGATGCTGGCCGGTGCGCTGATGGCCGGGCTGTCGTTGGTCGCCTCGACCGTGACCGTGCGGGTCGCCGCGCTGCTGCTGTCGGTGCCGTCATCGACGATGAAGCTGACAGTGCGTGTGGCTGCGCTGGGGGTGTCGGAGCTGTTGGTGTAGGTGACGCTGCGCAGGGCGGCCTGCCATTGGGCGAGGGTGGCAGTGGCGCCAGCCGAGCTGAGGGTGAGCACTCCGGTGCCGCTGTTGTAGCTGGCGGCGATGTTGCCCATGGTGCTGCCGTCGTTGGTGAAGGCGAGCACATCCTGGCCGCTCTGGAAGTTGCCTGTGAGGGCCACGCTGGCGCCGGCCAGGGTCGGGCTGTCGGTGTCCGAGAGGGTCAGGCCGCTGTCCACCACGACCGGGGTGGAGGTGGTGTCCACCCCTTCGCTGAAGGCGGCGCTGCCGCCGCTGGTGGTGACGATGGGGGCATCGTTGAGCGCCCCGATCTGCAGAGCGACGGTGGTGCTGTCGCTCTTGGCGCCGCCGCTGCCGGTGTTGCCCGCGTCGTCCACGCTGATGCCCAGGCTGACGGTGGCGGTGGCGTTGGCCGCGCTCTGGAAGCCGAGGGCGCCGCCGGCGATGAAGGCGTTGAGGTCGGCACTGGAACCGGTGAGGGTGAGGGCCGTGCTGGTGCCGCCGACGGTGACGCCGGTGGCCGAGGTGGCCGACAGGGTGCCGCTGGCGACGCTGAAGGTGACGGTGAGGCTGGCGCTGCCGGCGTCGGGGTCGCTGAAGCTGATGCCGGTGAGTGCGCCCGGGGTGTTCTCGGTGACGCCGATGCTGGCCGGTGCGCTGATGGCCGGGCTGTCGTTGGTCGCCTCGACCGTGACCGTGCGGGTCGCCGCGCTGCTGCTGTCGGTGCCGTCATCGACGATGAAGCTGACAGTGCGTGTGGCTGCGCTGGGGGTGTCGGAGCTGTTGGTGTAGGTGACGCTGCGCAGGGCGGCCTGCCATTGGGCGAGGGTGGCAGTGGCGCCAGCCGAGCTGAGGGTGAGCACTCCGGTGCCGCTGTTGTAGCTGGCGGCGATGTTGCCCATGGTGCTGCCGTCGTTGGTGAAGGCGAGCACATCCTGGCCGCTCTGGAAGTTGCCTGTGAGGGCCACGCTGGCGCCGGCCAGGGTCGGGCTGTCGGTGTCCGAGAGGGTCAGGCCGCTGTCCACCACGACCGGGGTGGAGGTGGTGTCCACCCCTTCGCTGAAGGCGGCGCTGCCGCCGCTGGTGGTGACGATGGGGGGCTGGTTGGCTCCCCCGACCGTGCGGAAGTCGAGGGTGGTGCTGTCGGCGATGCCGGCGTAGGTGTTGCCCGCTTGGTCGATCACGGCGCCGTTGTCCACCCGGATGTAGTAGCGGGTGTTCGCGTCGAGGTCCACGCCCGGGTTGAGGGTCAGGCTGCTGCCCGAAAAACGGATGCTGCCGAGGGCAATGCCGTTGCTGTCGGTGATCGAGCCGAGTCCGGTGCTGACGTTGTAGCTTTCCACCAGGCTGCCGTCGCTGCTGCGATAGAGGCTGACCGTGCCCGAGCCGGGGAGGATGCTGCGGTTGAAGCTGAGGGTCAGGTCGGCACCCACCGCCACGCCGGTGGCGTTGTCGGCGGGGGTGCTGCCGGTCAGCAGGGGCGGGGTGCTGTCGACGATGGTCATGCTGCGGGTGGCGTGCTGGGCGCCGACGGCCGCGTCGATGGTGTAGGTGCCGGTGCCGAGGGCTGAGGTGGCCGCGGTGGACCATGCCCCCGTAGTGGCATTGGCAACGACGCTGAAGCTGGCCACGGTGACGTCGCCGCCGTCCTTCACCAGCAGGGTGACAGTGGCGCCCGGGGTGGCCGTGCCTTGGATGCTGACGGTGTTGTCGCGGGTGATGAAGTCGGCAACGATGCCGGTGTCTTCGCTGATCCGCTCGATCGAGACCGTGCTGTTCTTGACGTGGAGGATAGCGGCGGTGTCGCTGTAGGTGTTGCCGCCATCGTCCGTGTGGGTTGCGGTGACGGTGATCCGGCCGGCAGCCAGGAAGGACAGGTCGAAGGATGGGAGGGCCCAACTGTTGCCGCTGACCGTGGCCGTGTCGCTGAGGGTGGTGGTGCCGTCGGTGATCGTGATGGTGAGGGTCTTGCCATCGGCAAGGCCGGTGGTGGTGCCCCGGATCACGGCGTTGTCGTCTTCCGTGGCGTCGAGGCTGCCGTCCGGGGTGCCGTTGGCGTCCAGGGGCGTCTGGATGGCAACGGTCGGCGTGGTGCTGTCGATGGCCAGGGGGCGTTCCGCCGTGGTGCTGTTGCCTGCGCTGTCGGTGGCCGTGGCGGCGAGGCCCAGGGTGGTACCTGAAGGGTAGCTCTGGTTGGGGCCGCTGCCACCTGCGGCGGTGGGGTTGGCAGTATCCACCCGCCAGGTGCCGTCGGGCTGGACGATGGCGGTGTAGGTATAGGTGGGGCCGCCGGGCAGGTTGTCGGGGTCGATCACCAGGGTCACGGTGCTGCCGGCAGGCAGGTCGGTGGTGCCGGTGATTACCGGCTGGCTGCTCGGGCTGCGGCTGCCGGAGGTGAGGGTGACCTGGGGCGGGGTGAGGTCCACGTCGAGGGTCTGGGTGTCGATCCCCGTGTTGCCCGCCGGGTCGGTGGCGCTGGCGCGGATCGGCGTGGTGCCGTTGAGACCGGCGGGCGGGAGAGATCCGCTGGACGGGGCACGGCTGCCGGTGTCCACCGACCAGCTGCCGTCTGCGGCGATGGTGGTCTGGTAGCTCAGGTCATAGCTGCCGTTGTTGTCGGTGTCGATGCCGACGGTGAGCAGGGTGCCGGCGGGCATGCCGGTGGTGGTGCCGGTGATCAGCGGCGTGGCGTCGTTGGTCAGGACGCTGGCGCCGCCCATGATGTCCACCGTGCCCAGGGTGTCGATGACCAGCTCGTTGCTGCTCAGGTCGCTGCGGCTGTCGGGGCCACTGCGGCTGACCGTGGCGGTGACGCTGTAGGTGCCGTCGGTGAGCGCGGCCGTGGTGAGCGACCAGGTGTTGCCTGAGATGCTGAGGTTGCCGTTGGCGACTGAATGGGTTGTGCCGTTGATCGCCACGCTGAGGGTGTCGCCGGGCAGGTTGGTCCAGGTGCCGTGAACGGTGGCGGTGGCGCTGTGGCTGAGGGTTGGCGTGACGGCCGGGATGTCCAGGGCGGTGACGCTGGTGCTGTTGCCGTAGGCGTTGGTGGCGGTCGCGGTGACCTTGGCCCAGCTGTTCAGGCCGCCAGCCGGCAGGCTGCCGCTGGTGGGGGTGGCGCTGCCGGTATCCACTGACCAGCTGCCGTCGCCTGCCACCGTGGCGGCGTAGCTGATGGAGTTGGCGGTGGCGCTGTCGTTGTCGGGGTCGATGGTGACCACGATGGGGGCGCCGGCGGGGAGGCTGGAGGTGCCGGTGATAACCGGCGTGCTGTCGCTGGCCAGGGCGTCTGCATTGATCGTCAGGCTGGGAGCGGCGGCGGCCACGGTGGTGTTGAAGGGCTGGCTGGCGCTGGCGTCGCCGTTGCCGCGACCGGTGTTCTGGCCCGTGGCGATGTTGTTGCCGACCTGGACCAGGATGTCGCCGCTGCTGTTCGGTGTGGGGGTCACCACCAGGGTGTAGGTGTCCGCGTCGATGGCGGTGAACGTACCCTTGGCGCCGTTGCTGACCGTGATGTCGCCGGCATCGAAGCCGGTGACGCCTTCCGAGAACTGGAAGGTGAAGGTCACCGGGCCGCCGGCCGTGCCGGGGGTGTCGTCGCTGATGCCGAGGGTCGGGGTCAGCAGGGAGAGGGTGGGGAGTGCGACGTCACTGATGGTGATGGCCGGCGAGGCGGAGATGTCCTGGGCCGACGCGGTGACCGTGAGCTGGCCGTTGAGTAGGCTCTGGACCTGGGCCTTGGTCAGGTTCACCGTCCAGGCGCCGCCACTGTAGCTGCCGGTGGCGGTGAAGTTGGCGGCGGTGCCGACGTCGCCGTCGTCCACGCTCAAGGTTACGGTGCCGGTGCCCGACAGGGTGGTGGTGCCCGTGATGGCCAGGCCGGAGCCGATGTCGCCCACGCTGATCGTGTTGGCTGTGGCGATGGTGCCGATCGCAATCGACGAAGTCACCGCGTTGGCGGCCACGTACTGGGTGACCTCGGCGGTGCCGACGATGTTCTTGGCCGCATCGGTGGCCGGCGCCGCGGTGGGGGCGACGCGGATGATGACGTTGCCGGATGAGCCGCTCACCAGGTTGCCGCTGGTGGTGATGGTCCAGTCGCCGCTGGCATTGGTGGTGGTGCTGCCGCTGTATACGGTGGTGGTGTCGGCGCTGTTGCGGATGGTGACGGTCAGGCTGGTGTTGGCCAGTTCGCTGCCGCCGTAGAGGATGCCGCCGTTCTTCTTGATCTCGCTGGGGTTGGTGATGAAGATCCGCGGGGCGATGGCGTCGTGGGTGTAGCCGGTGTTGGTGACACTGATCCCGGTGCCGCTGAGGCTGGCCGTCATGGTCAGCGTGGTGCTGTCGAGGGCGCCGATGTCGCTGGTGGCGACCGTCCAGATGCCGCTGCCGTTCACCGCCACGTTGCTGTATTCAAGGGAGTTGCCGTTGGCATCTGCGATGACGAGGTGCACCGTGAAGCCGACGGTGGCGCTGCCGCTGATGGTGACCGCATTGTCCTCGGTCATGTTGATGTAGGCGTCGCCGTTGTTGACCTGGGCGTTGGCGTCGGTGGTGGCGGTGCTGCTGACGGTGGTGATGCTGACGCTGGGCGAGGTGACGGTCAGGACCTGGGTGTCGGTGGTGCTGGCCGTGCTGTCGGTGGCGCGAATGCCGACGGCGCCGATGAAGCCGGCGCTCGGGACGGTGCCGGCGATGGGGGTGGCGCTGCCGGTGTCGAGGGTCCAGTTGCCGCTGCCGTCCGGCGTCACGGAGTAGGTGACCGCGTCGGTCAGGTTGCCGTCGTTGCCAGGGTCGAGACGGACGACCAAGTAGCCGCCGGCATTGGCCGAGCTGCCGGTGATCACCGGTGTGGTGTCGCTGCCGGAGGCGGTGGCGCCGCCGGTGATGTCCACGCTGACCGTCGGGGGGGCGCTGCTGATGGTCAGCTCGCCGCTGGTGGTGTCGCTGACGGCACTGCCGCGGGTGACGGTGGCGACGACCTCGTAGGGCGTCGCGCTGACGGCCAGGGCACTGGTGACGCTGACTGTCCAGGTGTTGCCGCTGATGGCCGGGGTGTAAGGCGTTCCATTCACCGTGACGCTCAGGGTGTCGCCGGGGATGTTGGTCCAGGTTCCGCTGACGGTGGGGGTGGTGTTGCTGGTGGTCTGGGCGGTGACGGTGGGCGGATTGAGTTCGACCGCACTGGCGGTGTTGCCGGCGGCGTCGGTGCCGCTGGCCGTGACCTTGCTGTAGCTGACCAGGCCGCCGGCCGGCAGGCTGCCACTGAGCGGTGCGGTGGTGGCCGTGTTGAGGGTCCACAGACCTCCGGCCGCCATGACCTTATAGATCACGTCGTTGGCCGTGGCCGGGTTGTTGTCCGGGTCGATGGTGACGGTGATCAGGCTGCCGTCGGGCAGGTCGGTGGTGCCCTGCAGGGTTGGTGTGCCCGACAGGGCGCTGGCCGGCGTGGCAATGCCGATCTGCGGAGCCAGGGTGTCGAAGGCCTGGGTCGCGGTGGCAGCGGCGGTGGGCAGGTTGCCGGCGATGCTGCGGGCCGCGTCGGTGGCCACGTCCACCTGGATGGTGCCGCTGGCGGTGCCGGGGGTGGGGGTGACGACGAGGGTGTAGGTGTCGGTGTCCACCGCGGTGAACGTGCCCTTGGTGCCGTTGCTCACGGTGATGTCGCCGGCGTCGAAGCCGGTGACGCCTTCCGAGAACTGGAAGGTGAAGGTTACCGGCCCGTTGGCGATGCCGGCCACGTTGTCGCTGATGTCCAGCCGGGTGGACGCCGCCACCGGGTTGCTGGCGGACATCTCGGTGGTGAAGGCGCCCAGGGCGGCGAAGGTGGCGTTCTTGTCGTAGGACGAGCCGACCCCGTTGAGGTCGCCGTTGATGGGACCGGGCTGGGTCTGGGTGAAGGACACATAGCGGACCGGGGTGTTCTGGTCGAAGCCGGCCAGGCCGCTGGCGCCGCGCGGACCATAGACGCCGTTGCGGTCCACCGGGGAGGGCTTGGCGAGGACCGCGGCGATGTCGGCCAGGGGCACGCGCCAGCTGATGAAGACGTCCCGCTTGCCGTCGCCGGTCAGGTCGGTCGGGGTGCCAGTCGCCGGATTGACCGTGGAGGGGCCGTAGTGGGGGTCGTTCAGGCTGGAGACCGCGTCCACTGAATAATTGGACGGACTGAAGGCATAGACCCCGTTGTTGGCCAGCCAGCCGGTGGGCAGCGGTGAAGTGGTGGTGGTGTTGGGGGACAGGTTGGCGCCGGTGCCTGGGTCGAGCAGGCGTACGGCGCGGGTGTTGTTGCGGCCGTCCACCGACATGAAGAGGTCGACCCGGCCGTCGCCGTTGGCGTCCATGCCGACGATGGCCACCCCGGAGAAGTCCGTGTCGCTGGTGGGATTGTCGATGCGCATGCGGAAGTACAGGTAGTCGTCCGCGGTGCCGGCCGTGCCGTTGTCGCTGTAGGCGGTGTACAAGGACCCGTGGGCGCTGTCTCCGATGATGTCCGTGTCGGCGGCGCCAGCCTGGCTGTCGCCGTCCGGGTCGCGCATGAGGCCGAACATGATGGCCGTCCAGCCGTTGGCTCCGGACAGGTTGATCGTGGCGAGGCGGGCGTCGTAGGCCTCAATGCCTGCCGCCGTCAGGAAGCCGGCGGTCTCGATGTGGCCGGAGGCATATTCCAGGTTCCAGTCGCCGCCCCGGGCGGCGGCCCCGGTGGTGTCGCTGGAGGCGGCCACGTCGGCGCCGGTGACCTGGGCGAGCAGGTCGGCAAAGGCGCGGCCCTGGGTGTCGGCGGCCACGTCACAACCGTACAGCAGGATGTCCGCATCGGCGCTCAGGTGGCCGCGCCAGGCCGCCACCTCGCTGGCACGTTCGACCAGGCCGTCGGTGTCGAGGGGTGTGTTGCCGAGCACGACCATGCCGTCGGCGCCATGGGAGACGAAGTGGAGGGCGGTGATGCCGGTGCGTCCTGCCAGGGCCGCGTCGATCTGCGCCAGTCCGTCGTGCTCTGGGTCGAGCAGGACCACTTCGACACCGGCGCGGACGTTGCTGGCGAGCTTCTGCCATTCCGGCGTCGAGGTGGTGATGAAGACGATCTCGGTGGCCGGGGGTACGCTGCTCGCCGTGTTTCCCGGGTGGCTGTCCGTCGTGCCGGTGTCGCCCGTGCTGCGTGCACTGGCGGCGGCAGCTGCAGCATCGGCTGCGGCTTGGACGGCGGTATCCACGGCGGCACCGTCGAACATCAGGCGGGGTTCGAGGGCCATCGGACGCAGCGGGGCGCGCTTGAGGGAGCGGCGGGAACGGAAGGGGGCGGGACGGGGCATGAA
>WBTZ01000181.1 GCA_009026175.1 Zoogloea sp.
GAGCAGGGCGGGCGGGCGCAGGCCGTCGGCACCCTCCTGGCGGGACAGGGTCTCGAAGAAGGCGGGCAGGCCCTGCGGGTCGATGCCGGTTTCGGTCAGCCGGTCGAGGGCACGCAGGTCGGCTTCACGTTCTGCGTCGCGGGAGAACTTGAGCTCTCCCAGCTGCGCTGCCCAGCCACCCAGGCTGCCGTAGTCGCCGAACAAGGCGGCCACGATGATCCGCAGGCCGGCCGAGCGGGCCAGCTGGTGCAGGCTGTGGCGCAGTTCCACGTGGGCGATCTCGTGGGCCAGTACGCCGGCCACCTCTTCGGCGTTGCGGGCCGCCTCCAGCAGCGCGGAATTCACCACCACCACGCCGCCGGGGGCCGCGAAGGCGTTGATCCCGGGGCGCCGGGCCAGGTAGAAATCGAGCTTCTCGCCAGGCCGCGTCAGGCGCCCAGCGATGGCCTGCAGGGCCGCATGGGCCGGGCCGTCTTCGATCAGCGGTCCTTCAGCCCGGGTGCGGGCCAGCACGGCTTCGCCGATCTGGCGTTCGACTTCCGGGGGGATGTGGTCGACGACCCGGTCGGCCACCGGCCCGAGGGAGAGCAGCAGCAGGCCGCCGAGCAGAAGGGGCAGCAGGACCAGCAGGGCCAGGCCCATCCCCAGGCGCCGCCGGCCTGCCCGCCGCTGCCGCTCGCCGGGACGGAACAGGGCGGGCGCGACCCGCTTGAGCGGGGTGGCGTCCCGGTCTGCCACGATCAGCAGGTGGCGGCCGCCGCCCTCCGGCCAGGACAGGGCCCACTGTTCGTGGTTGAAGCCGCGGGCCTCGACCGCCAGGGTGTCTTCCGGCGCCCGCAGGCAGGGGCCGTCATCCCGCAGGACGAGCAGGGTGCCGGCCTCCCAGGCAAGGCGCACCGGGTGGCCGTGGGCCTCCCCGTCGGGCGGGTAGTAGCGGGCCGGGACCGGCGCTTCGGTCACTCGTCGTCGCCCAGCACCGCGCCAAGGCCGAAGCCGGACAGAAGCGAGCCACCCTCCTTGCCACCTCCCCCGGCAGCGCGGGAGGCCATCACGATGCGGTCGGCCAGGCGGGACAGGGGCAGGGACTGCAGCCAGACCTTGCCGGGACCGGTGAGGGTGGCGAAGAACAGGCCTTCACCACCGAACAGGGCGGTCTTGATCTTGCCGGCGTACTGGATGTCGAAGTCCACGCTGGGCTGGAAGGCCACCACGCAGCCGGTGTCGACCCGCAGGGTTTCGCCGGGGGCCAGGGTCTTCTCCATGAGGGTTCCGCCGGCGTGGATGAAGGCCATGCCATCGCCGTCGAGCTTCTGCATGATGAAGCCCTCGCCGCCGAACAGGCCGACGCCGAGCTTCTTCTGGAAGGCGATGCCGAGGGACACGCCCTTGGCGGCGGCGAGGAAGGAGTCCTTCTGACAGATCAGCGTGCCGCCGACGGTGGACAGGTCCACCGGCACGATCTTGCCCGGGTAGGGCGCGGCAAAGGCCACCCGGCGCTTGCCGCTGCCCTCGTTGTGATACACGGTGGTGAACAGGCTCTCGCCGGTGAGCAGGCGCTTGCCGGCGCCCATCAGCTTGCCGAAGAAGCCGCCCTGCTGGGCCGAGCCGTCTCCGAAGATGGTGTCCATCTGGATGCCGTCCTGCATGTACATCATCACGCCGGCTTCGCCGATGGCGGCCTCGCCCGGATCGAGCTCGACCTCCACATACTGCATTTCGTGACCGAAGATTTCGTAATCGACAACGTCCATTGCCATGTCTGCGTTCTCCCTTTGCTGAGCGGGTTCAAATAGAGCCGGATTGTTCAGCAGCCGCGCTGCAGGCTTGTGACGAGGCCTGGCTGCAAAGCCGGCATGGTATGCCAGAGCGCCGGGGCCTGCAGGGAAAAGGCGGGGGGCAGGAGGGGATCAGCCCTGGGTGGCCAGTTCCACCCGGACCAGGGTGCCATGCCCTCCGGGGGGCGCTTCGAGGCTGACCGTGCCGCCGCAGCCGCGGGCGATCTCGCGCACGATGGGCAGGCCCAGCCCGCTGCCGGGGCGGCTGGCGGAGGGCAGGCGGAAGAAGCGTTCGAAGACCCGCTCGCGGAACTCGGGGGGGATGCCCGGCCCGTTGTCTTCCACCTCGATCATGCAGTGCTGCTGATTGCTGCGGCAGCGCACCGTGACCTCCCCGGGGGCGGGGGTGTAGGCGAGGGCATTGAAGACCAGGTTGGCGATCATCTCGCCGAGCAGCAGGGGGTCGCCCCTGAGCTGGGCCGCCTCGAGCTCGAAGCCGAGGTCGAGGCCGCGCTCTTCGGCCAGGCGGATCCACTCTGGGCTGCGCTCACGGATCAGGTCGGGCAGGTCGACGGTCTCTGCCAGGTCGGCCTGGCGTCCGCCGGGCTCCGCCGAGAGCAGTACCAGCATCTGGTTGATCAGGTGGCCGAGGCGCTCGATGGCGCCGATGCACTGGCCTATCCGCTGCTCGCGGCTGCTGGTGTCGCCCTCCCGCGGCAGCACTTCGAGCTGGGCCCGGATGCCGGCCAGGGGGGTGCGCAGCTGGTGGGCGGCATTGGCGACAAAGCGCTGCTGGGCTTCTGCCGCCTGCTCGAGGCGCAGCAGCAGCTGGTTGAACTCGTCCACCAGCGGGCGGATCTCGCCGGGGGCCGAGGCGGAGTCGAGGGGCCGCAGGGCCCGGTGCTCCATGCCGTGCAGGGCCCGCCGGATATCCTCGACCGGGAGCAGGGCGTGGCGGATGCCGAACCAGATGGTGAAGCCGGTGGCAGCGGCGAAGAAGATCAGCGGGAGGATCAGGGCGAAGGCCAGGTCCACGCGCAGCTGATCGCGCTTGCGGGTGGTCTCGGCGGTGACGAAGACGAAGGGCTCGCCAGCCACCTTGCGGTGGATCGCGATGACCCGGATCGGGTGGCCGCGGAAATGGGAGTAGAAGCTGACCCGGTCGCCCTCCGTCTCGGCGCCCTCGGGCGCTTCATGGGGCAGGCCGGCGTCACCGGCCACGAAGCGGTTGTTGGGGCCGAGCACGAGGTAGTAGATGTCATCCACCCGGTCGGCCCGCAGGATCTGTTCCGCGGCGGTGGGGAAGACGAAGCGGGGCTCGCCGCCCACCATCTCGAGGTGGGGGACGAGGGCCAGGCTGGCGTCCGCCAGGGCCCGGTCAAGGGCCTCGATGGCCGGCTGGTGGACCAGGTGGAAGGCCAGGGGCAGGAAGGTCAGGACGGCCAGGGCTGCCGGCAGCAGCAGCCACAGCAGCAGGGCCTTACGCAGGCTTCGGGTCATGGACGGGGTTTTCGAGCATGTAGCCCAGGCCGCGCACGGTGCGGATGCGGATGCCGCCCGGCTCGAGCTTGGTGCGCAGGCGCGAAATATACACTTCCACCGCATTCACGCTCATGTCCCGGTCCCAGGTGCAGATCGCCGCCACGATACGCTCCTTGCTCAGGACCCGTTCGGGGTTGTCGAGCAGGAACTGCAGGATGGCCCACTCCCGTTGGGGCAGTTCGACGGGCTGGCCGGCCAGCCAGGCGCGGCGGGCTTCTTCATCGAGGGTCAGGGTGCCGAACTCGCGGCGCTGGCCGGCCTGGCCGCGGCTGCGCCGGACCAGGGCATTGACCCGGGCCAGCAGCTCGACGGCGGCGAAGGGCTTGGTCAGGTAGTCGTCGGCGCCCAGGTTGAGGCCCCGTACCCGTTCGTTGAGGGCATCCCGGGCGGTCAGCATGAGCACATGGATGGGGTTGTGGCGGGCCCGCAGGCGGGTCAGCAGCTCCAGCCCGTCCATGCCCGGCAGGCCGATGTCGAGCACCATCAGGTCAAAGGACTCGGCAGCCAGGGCGGCCTCGGCGAGCTCGGCGCTGCCGACGAAGTCGGCGTTGAAGCCGGCGCCGCGCAGGAGCTGCGCCAGGCCGTCGGCGAGAAGGGGGTCGTCTTCGACGATGAGGGTGCGCATGGCGGGTGTCCTGTCGAGAAGGTCGTGCTCTCAGGGGGAGGGGCTTTCGCCGCGGTTGGCGCCGTCCTTGCCGCCACCGAAGCTCAGCAGGACGGGCAGCAGCAGCAGGGTGAAGATCGTGGCGCTGACGATGCCTCCCACGATGACGACCGCGAAGGGCCGCTGGGTTTCCGAGCCGATGCCGTGGGACAGCGCCGCCGGCAGCAGGCCGAGGCCGGCCATCAGGGCGGTCATCACGATGGGGCGCAGGCGCAGCATGGCCCCGTCGAGGATGGCCTCTGCCCGGGGGGCGCCGCGCCGGGCGATCTCGATGACCTGCTCGACCATGATGACCCCGTTCTGCACCGAGATGCCGGCCACCGCGATGAAGCCGACCGCGGCCGAGACGGACAGGTGCAGGCCGGCGATGCCGAGCCCGGCGAAGCCGCCGATCAGGGTGAAGGGCACCATCGACAGCACCAGCAGGGCCGGGCGGATGTCCTTGAAGGCCCAGAACAGCAGCGAGAAGATCAGGCCGAGGGTGATCGGCACGATGAGCTTGAGGCGGCCCATGGCGCGTTGCTGGTTCTCGAACTGGCCGCCCCAGGTCATGCTGTAGCCGGGGGGCAGGCTGACTTCGGCGGCTACCTTCTGCTGGGCCTCGGCGACAAAGCTGCCCTGGTCGCGGCCGCGCAGGTTGGCCTTGACGATCACGTTGCGGCCACCCGCCTCGCGCTGGATGCGGGAGGCGCCCTGGCGCAGTTCCACGTCGGCCACATCGCCCAGCGGGAGGCTCGTCTTGCCGTCACCGAGGGCGACCGGCAGGTGCGCGATGTCATCGATCTGGTCGCGGAACTGGGGGCCGAAGCGCAGGGTGACGTCGTAACGCCGCTCGCCGTCGTAGAACACGTTGACCGCGCTGCCGCCCAGGGCGGTCTGGATCATGGTGTTGATGTCGGTGACGTTGATGTCGTAGCGGGCCAGGGCGTCGCGGCGCAGGCGGATGTCCACCTCGCTCTGGCCGCCCACCGGGAGGGCGGCCACGTCGGCGGAGCCCTGGATGCGGCCGATCACGCCGGCCACCTGGCGGGCCTTGGCCTCGAGCACGTCGAGGTTGGGGCCGAAGATCTTGACCGCGATTTCACCTTTGGCGCCGGAGAGGGACTCTTCCACGTTGTCCTGGATCACCTGCGAGAAGTTGGTGGGCAGGCCGGGAATCGCCGACAGCTTGGTGGACATGCTCTCCACCAGGGCTTCCTTGCTGGCGAAGCGCCACTCGCCGCGGGGCTTGAGGTCGGCCAGGATCTCCAGGTTGTTGGGGCCCTTCGGGTCGGTGCCGTCGTCCGGCCGGCCCACGTGGGTGATCACCGCCTTCACTTCCGGGTAGCTGTTCAGCACGGCCCGGACCTTGCGCTCCACCTCCTTGGTGTTGGACAGGGCCGAGGATTGGGGCAGGGTGATGGTCAGCCAGATGTTGCCTTCGTCGAGCTTGGGCAGGAACTCGGAGCCGAGCAGCGGGGCCAGGGCGAGGGCCACGGCAAGGCTGGCGGTCGACACCAGGATGGTGAGGCGGCGGCGGCCCTGCAGGCGGATCAGGAGGTCGCGGTAGCGGACCTGCAGGCGATGCAGCCAGGGGCTCTCCTTCTCGGCCATGTCCTGCTTGTTGAGGGCATAGGAGAGCAGGGTCGGGACCAGGGTGAGGGTCAGGATCAGGCCGCCCAGCAGGGCGAAGGAGAGGGTCAGGGCCACCGGGGTGAAGATCCGGCCTTCGACCCGCTGGAAGGTGAAGATGGGCAGGAAGGCGACGATGATGATGGCCTTCGAGAACATGATCGGTGAGCCCAGTTCCACGCAGGTCTGCTTGAGGGCGTGCAGGCGCCGCCCGACCGGCGAGATGATGCCGTGGTGCTCGGCGTGGGCATCCACGGCGAGGCGCACCATCAGGGCCTCGACCATCACGACCGCGCTGTCGATGATGACCCCGAAGTCCACCGCACCGAGGGAGATGAGGTTGGCCGACACGCCCATCGCGTGCATCAGGATGAAGGCGAAGAGCAGGGACAGGGGGATCACCGCGGCAACGATGATGGCGGCGCGCAGGTTGCGCAGGAAGCCGAGCAGGATGGCGGTGACCAGCACGGCGCCGACCAGCAGGTTCTCGGCCACGGTCGTGACGGTGTGGCCGATCAGCTCGGTGCGCTGGTAGATCGGGCGGATCTTGTAGCCCTCGGGCAGGCGGGCATTGACCTCGTCCACCTTGAGCTTGAGGTTCTCGACGATCTTGGCGGCGTTGCCACCCTTGGTCATCTGCACGATGCCCTCGATCACGTCGTCCCGGTCGTTGAAGGCCACGATGCCGAAGCGCGGCCGCGCGCCGCTGATGACCTCGGCCACGTCGCTGATGCGCACCGGCTTGCCGTTGCGGGACACGATCACCACGTCGCGGATGTCGTCGGTGCTGCGGAACAGGCCGAGGCTGCGGATCACCAGGGCCTCGTCGCCGCGTCGCATCAGGCCGCCGCTGCCGTTGCCGCTGGCGGCGGTCAGGGCGTCGCTCACTTCCGAGAGGCTGATCGAGTACTTGCGCAGCAGGTCCGGCTGCAGCTGGACCTGCATCTCGCGGATCGCACCGCCGAAGCTCACCACGTCGGCAATGCCGGGCACCATGCGCAGGGCCGGCCGGACGGTCCAGTCCTGCACCGCACGGACTTCTTCCTTGGGGGCCGAGGGCGGGCTTTCCAGGATGTAGCGATAGACCTCGCCCACGGCCGTGGTGAGCGGCGCCAGCACGGGCTGCAGCCCCGGCGGCAGGTTGACCTGCTGCAGGCGCTCCAGTACCTGCTGGCGGGCGAAGTAGTCGGCGGTCTTGTCATTGAAGGTGAGGGTGACCACCGACAGGCCGGTGATGGAGACCGAGCGCAACTGGGTGAGCCCGGGGACGCCGCTCATCTCCCGTTCGATCGGCAGGGTGACGGTGCGCTCGACCTCTTCCGGGGCCTGGCCGATGGCCTGGGTGACGACCTGGACCTGTACGTCCTGGACGTCGGGAAAGGCCTCGATGGAGATCTGATTGACGGCGTAGAGGCCGTAGCCGAGCAGGGTGAGGGCGGCCAGCAGGATGAAGGCGCGCTGGCGCAGGGCCAGGGTGATGAGGGTGTCGAACATGGCGGGGCGTGCCTCAGCGCGAGCTGCTGGACAGTTCGGCGTTGAGCAGCAGGGCGCCGACCCCGACCACCTTTTCGCCCGCCTTCACGCCGCTCCATACGTAGGCGTGGGTGCGGGTCTGCACGGCGAGGCTGACTTCGCGCTTTTCGAAGACGCCGGGTTCCCGCTCGACGAACAGGTAGTTCTTGACGCCTTCCACCAGCAGGGCGCCGATGGGGACCCGGGGCAGCTCCTCGCGGGTGTCGGCGAGGAGGGCGACCTTGGCGTACATCTCCGGCTTGAGCAGGCCTTCCCGGTTGTCCACCGCAACCCGTGCCTGGACCCGTCGTGTCTGCGGGTCGAGGGTGGGGGCGACGCGGACCACCTTGCCTTCGAAGCTGCGGTGCGGATAGGCCGATACCTCGACCTGGGCCGCCTTGCCGACGGTGACGATGGGCAGGTCCCGCTCGGGGACGTCCACCAGCACAGACAGCTTGCTCATGTCGGTGACGACAAAGAGCGGTTCCGGCAGGTCTGGGCGGACTTCCATGGACGGGTTGATCTGGCGGGTGGCCACGACGCCGGCGATCGGCGCGCGCAGCTCGAAGCGCTGGCTGCCCTCGGCGAGCTTGCCGCCGGGGGCCAGGTTGCCCAGGCGCAGCCGGGCCCGCTCGGCCTCGGCACGGGCCTGCTGCCAGTCGGCCTGGGCGGCCTCCAGCTCGCGGCGCGGCAGCACTTCGGCTTCGACCAGGCTGCGGACCCGTTCGAGGCTGGACTTTTTCTGTTCGGCGTCGGCCCGGGCCTTGGCGAGATCGGCCGCCGCGGTGCCCAGCTCGGGGGCGTCGAGGACGGCCAGGATGTCGCCGGCCTTGACGCTGTCGCCCACGTTGGCGCGGATCTCCACGACCCGGCCGGCGATCGGGGAGAGCAGGCGGGCCGTGGCATTCTCGTCGTAAGCCACCCGGGCGGCGAGCGGGTCGTCCATCGGCACCGGGGCCAGGGCGGCCACCTCGGCCTGGATCTGGGACAGCTGCGGAGCGGCAGTCGGGAAACGCAGGACGCCGGGTTCGGCCGAAGGCTTCTGGACCACCGGCTCGACATCCGGGGCGGGCACGTCCTCGTGGAAGTGGTAGAAGGCAGCGCCGCTCAGGGCGGCGAGGATGGCGAGGGACAGGACGAGGGCGCGGGGTTTCATTGGTTTGATTCTCCAGCCAGGCGCAGCATGAAGGCGGCGCGGGCGAGGTCGGCCCGGGCCTGCACCGCTTCGAGGCGGGCGGCACGCAGGCTGCGCTGGGTGTCGAGGTAGTCGGTGAGGCTCATGCCACCCCTTTGCAGGGCGATGTCGGCGCCCCTGCCGGCACGCTCGGCGGCGGGCAGGATGACTTCGACGGTGCGTTTCAGGCGGGCCTGGCTGGCCGCGTAGGCGCTGCGCAGGCGTGCCCGCTCGCTGTCGGCGGCGATGACGGTGGCCGCCAGCTGGGCTTCGGCGGCGGAGTAGTCTGCCTCGCTGCGGGCGATGTCGCCGCCGTAGTCATAGCCGAGGAAGAGGGGGATCGACAGGCTGAGGCCGATCGACGATTCGGAGTAGCTGTTGTTGATGTTGGCGGGGGCGTGCTCGTACTGCAGGCCCACGGACACATCACGGGTGCGCTGGGCGCGGGCCAGATCCCGCAAGGCATCGGCCTGGGCGATGCGCCGGCGGGCCGCCAGGATGTCAGGGCGTTCGGCGGGGATGGGGAGCAGGGCCGCTTCGTCGGCCGGCCATTCCTCGGCCAGCTCCAGGGTGTCAGCGGCGGGCCGCCCGCCGAGGACGCCGGACAGGGCTGCACGGGCCTGGGCAAGCTGAGACTCGGCCTGCACGGCGTCGTTGGCCACGCGGGCGGCCTCTGCGGCGACCCGCGCCACGTCAACGCCGGCCAGGTCGCCGGCCTTGCCGCGGATCTCGGCGGCCTCGGCGGCGCGGGCCGCCAGCCTGGCGTTCTCTGCCGAGATGCGCGCCGTGGCCTGGGCTGCGCGCAGGTCCACCCAGGCATTGGCAAGGTCGCTGCGGGCCAGCCGGATGGCGTTGTCCAGGTCGGAGCCGGTTGCCGCAAGGTTGTCGTCGGCGGCGCGCAGGCGCAGCTCGCGCTTGTTGCCGCGTTCGATCTGCT
>WBTZ01000182.1 GCA_009026175.1 Zoogloea sp.
GGGCGGGGGATGGGCGGCGGCTCGCGGCGGCGCTCCAGGGCGTGGCTCGCCGTGCTGGCCGTCCGCCCGACGATCTCGGCGAGACTCATGCAGCGCAGGCGGTTCCAGTACCAGCCCACCCGGGTCAGACCTGCCATGGGGACTCCGTGCGTTGTGCTTCCATCTTCAGGTGGCTCACGATCTGGCGGAATTTGCCGTTGCGGGTGCGTTCGATGCCCGGTACCCGTTCGAGTTCAATCCGGACCTCCCGGCCCAGGCGTTCCTGCGCCCGGGTCAGCAGCACCTGCCCGGTGCGCGCCGTGAAGTCGGGGCCGGCGACGATGCGGATGCGCACGTAGTCGAGGCGCTCTTGTACAACCTGGGCCTCGATCAGTCCGGGCAGCCCGGAGAAGATCCAGTCGAGCATGACCACGTGGGTGCCGTCCGGCGTGCGGATTGCGTCGTCGATGCGCCCCAGCACCCGTTCGACGACCCGGAAGCTGCGGCCGCAGGGGCATTGGTAGTCCGGGTCGGCGGGCACCACCATGTCGTCCGCGCGGTAGCGCAGCAGCGGCATGCACCGGTTGCCGAAGCCGGTGCCGATGAGGTTGGCGGTGCCGTCGCCGTTGTCCTCGAACTCGACCAGGCCGTAGTCCTCCTGCACGTGGTAATTGCCATGTTCGCAGGTGCCGATGGCGGCAACCCGCTCGAAGGCGCCGTACCAGTCGAAGACCGGGCAGCCGAAGCGCTCCGAGATGATCCGGCGGTCATCCGGGTTGAGGGTCTCGGAGGAGGTCACGATGCCCTTCAGCGCGCGGCCGCGGTAGACCTCGTCCTGGTCTTCGAGGAGGCGGGCCAGGTAGCTCACCGACGAGGGGTAGGCCTGCAGCATCACCGGGTCGAAGTCGGCCAGCGCCTCCAGGTAGGCCCTGCCGTTGGCCCGGTTCAGGTGGTAGGACGACAGCATCAGCATGTTGTCGTGGCGGTTGATCCGCCACAGCGGCCCACTGCCCTGGCGACGTGGGATGATCGGGTCGCCGCGCAGCCAGGCGCGGCGGTCGCCCGGGCGATAGCCGGCCCAGGCGGCCTGGCGGTCCACGAAGGCCTGCTCGAAGGCGATCGACGTGCGGTCGCGCCAGCCGGGCATGGCCCGCCCGGTGGTGCCGCTGGTGGAGCCCTTGAAGCGCAGCCACGGGGCATCCTGGGCCAGCATCGCGGTGCCGGCCTCGATGACCTCCGGCTTTGTCAGGACCGGCAGCTGGCGCAGGTCTTCGAGGCTGCGCCAGCGGCCGGGGTCGATCTCCAGGCGGCCGAACAGCTCGCGGTAGTACGGGACCTGCCGGGCCGCGTGGCTGGCCAGCTGGCGGACCCGCTCGAGTTGCCAGGCTTCCCAGGCGCTGCGCGGCAGCCACTGGCTGGCCGAGATCTCGCCGGCAACCCGGCGCAGGGCCCGGTGCCCGGTGACCAGCCGGCGCAGGCCGGCCTGCAGGCTGAGGATCTGCTCCTGGATGTTCACCGGAGCATTCTGGTAAAGGGCGGAGCGGCAGGAGAGGATCATGCGTGCTCCTCCTTGTGGCCGGTCTGTGCGTCGAGGCATTGCCAGGCCTCCTCCAGGAGGCTGCGGACCCGGTCGATGCCGAAGCCGGCGAGGACCCGGGCCTGGCCGACGCTGCCCAGGCGCCGGGCGCCCTCCGCATCGTCGAGCACGGTGGCCAGGGCGCGGGCCAGGTCCACTTCGTCGTCGGGGGCGTGGAGGACGCCGTTCTCCCCGTCGCTCACCACCTGGGGAATGCCACCGACGCGGCTCGCCACAACCGGCAGGCCGGCGGCCTGCGCCTCGAGCAGCGCCATCGGGAGTCCTTCGAAGCGTGACGGCAGCACGAAGACGCCGGCGCGGGCCAGGCAGCGTGCCTTGGTGTCGCCCGCCACCCAGCCTGGGAGTTCGATCAGGTCGGCCACGCCGGCCGCTGCGGCCGCCTGGCTGACCGCGGGCAGGTCGCCTTCGCCAGCGAGCACGGCGCGCAGGCCAGGGTGGCTGGCGCGCAGGCGGGCCAGGGCCCCCAGCAGCACGAAGATGCCCTTGTCCGCCTCCAGGCGGCCCAGGAACAGCAGGGTCTGCGGCTCGCGCGGGATGCCGGCGGGCAGGCGGACCGGCAGGACCGGGTTGGGCAGCACGCGGATGTCGGGATGGCCGACCTCGCGGTGCAGCCACTCCGCCCAGCTGTCGGAGAGCACGAAGACGATCCGGGCGCCGCGCAGGGTGCGGCGCACCCATGCCCGTTCGAGGGCAGAGCAGCCCGCGTGGTAGCGGTCGAAGGCCCCGCCGTGGAGGTGGAACACGTAGGGTTTGCCGGCCAGCCGGGCGAGGGCCAGGAACAGGCTCTTGCGGCGGAAGCTGGCATTGGAGGCGGAGTGCGCATGCACGGCTCCGACCTGCCCGCCGAGGAGCAGGCCGACGAAGCGCAGCAGGGCCCGGCCCAGCGCGCCCAGCTTGCGCAGGGCGCTGCCATCCACGTAGGTGGCCAGCAAGGTGACCTGCCGTCCGCCGAACAGCCCTGCGTCCTGCCACACCCGCAGCACCGAGGCGATGCCGCCGCGGGCGTCGCTGTCGGGGCCGAGCATCACCAGGGCGGCATTTTGCTCAGACGGCACGGGAAACCTCCCCGGCGCTGGCGGGGCGCGGGTCGGCCCCGATGTGCTGGATCATCAGGCGGCGCTTGCCGCGCGCCGTGCGGGGAATGTGGGGGACCACCTCGAGGGTTGGCTCGACGCAGCCCAGCAGCTTGACCCGGAAGTAGTTGTCGAGCACGGCCAGCACCTGATCTGGCAGCGGGCTGGCGGATTGCAGGCGCACCACCAGCTGGCCCGGGGTGAATTGTTCGTACTGGGCGGCCTCCACGTGCAGGAACTCGGGCGGGCGCAGGCCGCCCAGGGAGGCGACGGGAATGCGGCGGCCGTCGGCGCCGACGAAGAAGTCGTTATTGCGCCCGTCGATCCGCTCCAGGGCGCGGTAGCCCGGCAGGCGGGGGTGTTCGGGGCCGTCCGACCAGGCGGCCAGGTCGCCGGTGCGGTAGCGGATGAAGGGCATGACCCGGTTGTCGAAGCCGGTGGCCACCACCTCGCCCTGGATTCCCGCCTCGGTGATGGGCTTGCCGTCCTCGTCGATCAGCTCCACGTGGCCATACAGCGGCCACACGAAGTAGCGGTGGTCGTCGGGCATCGAGCCGGCCATCACCGCGCGCTCGGAGTGGCCGTAGTGCACCAGCACTGGGCAGTCGAAGACCTTCTCGATCAGCGCGATCATGTCCGGCTCGGCGCTCTCGGAGAACAGCTGCACGCCGCGGATGGCATCGGAGAAGCGCGCCTGCGGATTGAAGTCCAGCCAGCGGGCGAGCTCGTACACGGCTGAGGAATAGCCCTGGATGAAGCTCACCTTGTGGGCGATGGCGGCCTCCACGTGGCGGGCCATGTAGGCGTCGTCCAGGTGGTTGGGGCTGATCCACAGCATCCGCTTGATCGGCTCGTAGCTCCACAGGGGGCCGCTGTCGGCGGCCGACCCGCGCACGTTGCGACCGCGCAGGGACAGCACCACGTCCTTGCGGGTCAGCCCGATGCGCTGGCTGTAGGCTTCGATGTAGGCGTTCTCCTTGGCGCGGGAGACCCCCTTGTGGAGGAAGAAGCGGAAGGGCTCGGCCACCGAGCCGCTGGTCTGCATCGGCAGCCGCTCGGCCGGCGTGCAGCCGCTGGACAGGTAGTCCTGCGGGGTCCGCTTGTAGTCCAGCTTGGTCATCAGCGGAAACAGGGCGAGCCACTCCTCGGCCGGCATGTCGGTCAGTAGTTGCGCGGCGATGGCGGCGTAGGCGGGCACCGTCTGGGCGGCCCATTGCAGGGTTTCGCGCAGGCGCGCCTCGCCGAGGCGGGCCAGCTCCTCGGGGCGGTTGAGCCCGGCCTCCTGCTTGTAGCGGGGATAGTCCTTGCCGTGGCGGAGGGTGTCCGGCAGCAGTCCATACACCCGCCCCAGCGGCTCCTTGATCCACTGCGGTGCGTCCATGTAGCGCTTGAGCCAGCGGTAGCCCCAGTCTTCCAGTCCCATATGCGATCCCGTCGTGCTCAGCGTTTGATCCATTCGCGGGCGAACAGCGCCACGAAAGCCATGTCTTCGATGAAATAGCGGCGGAACATGCGGCGCGGCTCCTGCAGGAAGCGGTAGAACCACTCCAGGCCGGCCTTCTGCATCCACAGCGGGGCCCGCTTGACGCGGCCCACCGCCACGTCGAAGGTGCCGCCCACACCCATCGCGAAGGGCACCTTCATGGCTTCCTGGTGGCGGGCCAGGAAGGCTTCCTTCTTGGGCGAGCTGATCGCCACGAAGAGGATGTCCGGGCGGGTCTCGCCGATGGCTGCGGCGACCCCGGCCTCCTCTTCGGGGCGCCAGTAGCCGTTGCGGTAGCCGGCCACCACTAGGCCCGGGTAGCGCGCCGGGTAGATCTGCGCGACCCGGCTGACCACCTCTTCCCGCGCCCCCAGCAGGAATACCCGCCAGCCCTTCTCGGCCGAGCGCTTCATCAGGGACTCGAACAGGTCGACCCCGGTGACCCGCTCCTTGAGCGGCTTGCCCAGCAGGCGCGAGGCCCACACCACGGGCATGCCGTCGGCGTTGATGAGGTCGCAGCCGTTGATGATCTGGCGCAGTTCGCCGTCCCGGTTGGCCTTGACGATCTTGTCCACATTCACGACCACGTGCTGGTGCGGCTTGCCGGAATGGATGAAGCCCTCGATCACGCCCAGGGTTTCCTCCATGTCCAGGTTGTCCACTTCACAACCCATCATCTGAATTCTCATCGTGAGGTCTCTTGTTGTCATTTGTCTTGGTGCCGGTGGCTGGCTTCGTGCAGGGCTGCACGACGCAGTGCGGCAGCGGGGGGAGACAGGCGCGAGCGCCGGATCAGGAAGTCGAAGGCGGTCAGGCCCGCTTCATGGCTCAGGGTGTGAATGCAGGCGATGCCGGGGAGCCAGCCCGGGTCGATGCGCCTCTCGGTGCTTTCCACATACTCGGTGGGGGTCAGCCGCTCGATGCGGCGGAGCACCAGCGCATGGCCGTATTCCGGCACGCAGACCTGGGCCGGCCGCAGCAGCCGGCCACCCTGCCGGAACAGCGGGCCGGCGGGGCGCGCCACGCGGGCGTCGGAGACCACCGGGTTGGCGGCGTGGGGTTCCCACGGGCCCAGCGGGGACGGTGCATGGAAGGCGTGCAGTTCGTCGTGCTTGTCGGCGCCCGGCTCGCTGACGTTGCCCAGCAGCCACCAGCGGCCGCCGTGGGCGAACACGGTGGCGTCCACCAGGTCGATGCCGGTGAGCAGGTCCACCGCCTTTTCCCAGCGGTCCGGCATGCCGGTGCAGCGATACAGTTCAACGGTCCGGTTGGCGCCGCTTTCGGGGACCATCCAGAGCGCGCCCTCCCACCAGAACAGGAAGGGGTAGGACAGGTGCCACGGACGGGCCATCACCGGGACCGGCTGCTCCCAGCGGCCGTCCGGATGCACCCGGATGGCCTTGAGGGTGCCGCGTCCCTCGGCGTAGATGACTTCCTCGATGAACACCCACCAGCCCTGGTCGGCCGCCGGCCACACCATCGGGTCGGCCCAGAAGCGGTCGGACGGCGGCACGATCAGGCGGGCCTGGGAGGGGTCAAGGCAGACATCGTCGCCGAAGGCCAGGGCGATGCCCCATTGGTCGCGGGACACGGCCTTGCGGAAGGCCCGTCGGGCGGTGTGGCGGAGCATCGCGCCCAGGCGCCTGGAGGCGCCGGCCGCGGTGGTCGTGCCGGTCTGCGTGGCGCAGGGCAGCGCTGCGCGGGCGGTCGCCGGGTTGCCGCCGCGGGCCAGGCGCAGCAGGGCCCGGTGGATCATGCCCATGCCCTTGGCGATGGCGCGCTGGCGATTGCGCCGGATCGAGAAGCGGCAGGCTGCCCCCAGGGAGGCGTCGAGGGTCTCGCCGCTGCCCAGCGCACGCAGGCGGATGGTGGTGGTGTCGCACCCCTGGAGCACCGGCCTGGCGCCGGCTTGCGGGTGGATGGCGGGCAGGCCGTCCAGCTCCAGCGTCCACTGGTGGGAGGGGCCGCCGCACAGGCCGTCGGCGCCCGGCCGGAGATCGAGCAGCACGTCGCAGTGCAGGTCCGCCAGCCAGCTCTGGGCCTGGGGGGCGCTGGGGTCTGCCTGGTGCCAGACCGGCAGGCCCTCGGCCCCCTGGAGGGGAAGCTGGCGGAACGCGGAGGCGCCGCGATCGAACAGCAGGCCGTCGATGCGCTCGGCAAAGTCGGGGCCGGGCAGGGCTTGCCGGCTGCGCAGCACGCCCACCAGGCGCAGCTCGTCGGCTTCCGCGCAGAGGCTCAGGAGGCGGCCGATCCAGGCTGGCAGGGGGCCGTCGGGAAGGTAGATGGCGAAACGGAGTGGTGTCATGCGAATACTTCCGGGGCCCGGCGCTGCACGGCCCGGCGCAGCAGCAGGTTGCGGAACAGGGTGGCGCCCAGCAGAACGGCGAACAGCCCCTGGACGGCAATGGCGCCCCGCGGCAGCAGGAGCATCACGCCCCCGCAGGCCACCGCGAAGAGGGCCAGGGAGGCCAGGTTCACCTGCAACGGCAGGCGGGTCTCCTCGACGGTCTGGAGATAGTTGGCTTCCGGCAGGACCATCTGGCCCACGTAGAAGCTGGCAAGTTGAAGCAGGAAGATCAGGCTGGCGCCGGCCAGGGCAAAATCGGGTCGCTCGCCCCAGTTCGCCATCGCCATCCAGGCGATCGCGGCCAGCACGCTCAGGCCGCTGTTCACCCGGAACAGGCTGCGCCGGAGCGCCTCCAGCAGGCCACGCGCCTCTGCCGCACCTTGTTGCCGGAGCGCACGGGCCAAGGCCGGCAGCGCATTGAAGCTGAGGGCACGGGGGAACAGCAGGAGCACGCTGGTCAGGCTGCCGATGAGGGCGACCAGGCCGCCGTAGCGCTCGCCGGCGAGCTGCACGGTGAGCGGCACCAGGATCATCGACATGCCGCCACTGACCAGGTTGAGCGTGGCCTGCTCGGCGGCCGTGCGCGCGCTGCCCTGCGGCAGGGCCTGGGCTCCCCCCAGTGCGCGGCTGCGCAGGGCGAGGAGCAGCAGGCCGGCCAGCCCGAGCAGGGCAGCCGGTACCGCGAAGGCGGCGTAGGCCATTACCGGATGCCGTGCGCCCAGGCCGAGCAGTCCGGTGCCCAGCACGGCGACGAGCAGCGTCTCCAGCACCAGCAGGATGCGGTAGTGGCCGAGGGCCAGGCCGAAATGGCGGATCAGGGTATAAGCCGTCCAGCCGGCCAGCAGCAGCGCCGTCCAGCCGGGTTCGAAGACCCAGCCGAGGTGGGCCAGCAGGGGCAGGGGCAGGCAGGCCAGCAGGGTGAACAGCAGGGCCCCGCGGGCCAGGCCGAACATCACCGGGGCGGCCTGGCCCGCGGCGGCCACCGGCACCCGGGCCAGCACCAGGGCCGACCAGCCGACCGCCGAGAACAGGCCGAGCATCATGGCGATGGAGAGATCATTGGCGAAGCGGCCGAGGGCCTCGGTGCCGCAGGCCAGCTGCACCAGGGCCAGGTGCACCAGGCGCTGGCCGCCGGGGGCGGCGGTGACGGCGAGGACTTCGCCCCGCCGCAGCAGCTGTGCCATGCGGGGGCTCATCGCGGGGCCTCCGTGGCGGCCTGGGCCCGCGTCCACGCGTCGGCGGCAGCGAGCAGGGCGAGGGGCATCAGCAGGCTGGCCTGGGGGCGGAACATGATGCCGTTGCTGAAGGCGGTGGAGGCCACCAGGGCTGCCAGCAGCGGCGCCGCCACACCGGCCGGGAACAGGCGTGCCCACAGGGCGAGCAGGCCCAGCACGCCGCCCAGGCCGATCACGCCTTGCTGGTTGAGCAGGCGGATGAAGTCGTTGTGGGAGTCCTTGGCGCTCCACCACCACACCTCCGAGACGATCCAGTCGGAGCCCTCGCCGTGGCCGAAGAGCCATTCGAGGAGGCTGCTGTTGGCCAGGATGTCCATCTTCTCGGCCCACATGGAGACACGCCCCGAGGACAGCTCCACCATCTCGTCCCAGGTGGGGATGTGCACCAGGCCGAAGAGCAGCGGGACGAAGGCGATGGCCAGGCCCACGGCCAGGGCGACGAAGAGGACGAGGGGCAGCAGGCGCCAGCGCTGCAGGCCGTACACCAGCCCGAAGGCGGCGGCGGCGACCATGGAGGTGCGCACCCCCCAGCCGACGAAGACCAGCACGAAGGAGCAGGCGATCAGCGCCAGCAGCAGGCGCCGGCCCATGTGGCCGGCCTCATGCAGGTACAGGGACAGGCCGGCGCACACCACCATCAGGTAGGAGCTGGTGTGCAGGGAGGCGAAATAGACCGGCCAATACACTTCGCCGCCCCGGTTCAGGGCGGGCGGGAAGAAGATCAGCCCGAACACCACGCCGAGCCAGACCAGGGCCACCGTGCTGCGCATGAGCTGGATCACCAGCGCCTGCTGCCGCTCGAAGATCCGCAGCAGGACCACCGACATGAGCAAGGGCGTGACGATCTTCAGGTACTCGAAGACCGCGGTGCCGAGGTTCATGCCGGTCAGCACCTCGGTGAGGATGAAGCTCACCAGCCCGAGGGGGACGCCTACCAGGACCAGCGGGCTGCGGCGCAGGATCTCGTCGGCATAGGTGATGAGGCCGATCAGGATGGTGCCCAGCATGGAGGCATCGGCGAGCCGGTTGAAGAGCGACTCGCTGTCGGCCTCGACCACCGGCTGGACCAGCATGAAGGCTACCGCCAGCTTGAGCCACAGGCTGGCGAACAGGGCGATGGCGAGCCCGCGGGCGATCCGGAGCTCCGGGGCCCGGGGCGTACAGGCAGCAGGAGGCGTGCAGAGGGTGGCGTTCATCAGAAGTCGAGAAGCACCCCGCCGGCCACCGTCACGCCGGCTTCGCGCAGGCTGTTGGCGAAGAGGCCGAGGGACTTGCTGGCCGTGTGATGGCGGCGGGCGACGATGACGGCGCTGCCACAGGCGGCGGCCACCAGGCGGGCGTCGGCTCCCACCTGGTCGGCCGGCGTATCGACGATGACCATCTCGAAGTGCTCCCGGGCCAGCGCCAGTTCGGTGGCGAAGGCGGGGCGGGCCAGCAGCTCCTGGGGGTTGGGCGGCAGGTTGCCGGCCGGCAGCACGG
>WBTZ01000297.1 GCA_009026175.1 Zoogloea sp.
TGCCTGCCCAGTATCCCCTGCCCGTCTTCCACTTCACCGTCCAGTGGGGCGGCACCCGCATCGGCTTTTCGGAGGTCAGCGGCCTGACCCAGGAAAACCAGGCCATCGAGTACCGGGACGGCTCCTTCCCCGAGTACTCCTCGATCAAGATGCCGGGCCTGCGCAAGTTCAGCAACGTCACCCTCAAGCGCGGCATCGTCAAGTCGGACAACGACTTCTTCAAGTGGCTGGCCACCATCAAGCTCAACACCGTCGAGCGGCGCGACCTCACCATCAGCCTGCTCAACGAGAGCCACGAGCCGGTGATGGTCTGGAAGATCCACAACGCCTTCCCGGTCAAGGTGGAGGGGCCGCAGCTCAAGGCCAGCGGCAACGAGGTGGCCATCGAATCCATCGAGCTGGCCCACGAGGGCCTCGAGCTGCAGAACGAATGAGCGGTTTGCCCCAACCATGTACACCCCGCCGGTCGGATTCCACTTCAAGGTCGAGGTCCTGGGCCTGCCCCGGGCCGTGGACGATGACGTGCGCTTCACCGAAGTCAGCGGCCTGTCCTTCGAGCTGACCACCGAGGAGGTGCCCGAGGGTGGCGAGAACCGCTTCATCCAGCGCTACCCGGTACGCGTCAAATACCCCGACCTGGTGCTCAAGCGCGGCCTGCTGAAAAGCTCGGCCATCTGGGACTGGACCCGCGACAGCATCGAGAACCTGGACATCCGCCCCTGCAATGTGGACGTCAAGCTCCTCAACGAGGAACACCAGCCCCTGATCACCTGGCACCTGGTCGGCGCCTGGCCGGTCAAGTGGGCGGTCACCGACCTCAACGCCAGCAACAACGCCGTCGTCGTGGAAACCCTCCAGCTGGCCTACCAGTACTTCACCGTGGACAAATCCTGAAAGCCCGCCATGCCCATCATCGTCGATGAAGTGGTCATCTCCGTCGAAGTCGGCAATGCCGCCTCCGGTGGCACCCCCACCCCGCCCGCGCCGGAAACCGACCGGCAGGCCCTGGTGGCCGAATGCGTGCAGCAGGTGCTCGACATCCTGCGGCGGGAACAGGAAGCCTGAACGCCGGAGCCCGCCGCCATGCCCGACCGCGGACAGCTCGAACACCTCCGGATCGAGGCCTATACCAAGGCCGACTATGCCAGCACGCCGATCGCCACCTTCGAGGCCTACGTCAATCCTGCCGAACTGACCCTCTCCTACGAGATGGAGTACGACAGCGGCCAGGGCGCGGGCACCACCGGCAGCCGCATGGACTTCAAGAAGATCAAGCCCGGCGACCTCAACCTGGCCTTCTTCATCGACGGCACCGGCGCCAACGGCCGGCCGGAGGACGTGCAACGCAAGGTCGAGTCCTTCCAGGAGGTCACCGGCTACAACGGCGACATCCACCGCCCCAACTACCTCAAGGTCATGTGGGGCCGCCTGCAGGTCAAGCGCTGCGTGCTGAAGAGCGCCTCCATCGCCTACAAGCTCTTCAAGCCCAGCGGCATCCCCCTGCGGGCGGTGATCACCGCGGTGTTCACCGACACCGCCGACGACCAGACCCGGGTGGCCCTGGCCCAGGATTCATCGCCCGACCTCACCCACGTGCGCATCGTGCATGCGGGCCAGACCCTCGCCGCCCTGTGCCACGAGATCTACGGCGATCCGCGCCTCGCCCCGCGGGTGGCCCGGGCCAACGGGCTGGACGGCTTCCGCCACCTGGCGCCGGGCACCCGCGTGGTCTTCCCCCCCCTGGAGAAATGAAATTCCCGCCC
>WBTZ01000183.1 GCA_009026175.1 Zoogloea sp.
GCCACTCCACCCTGGGATACCTGTCCCCGACCACGTTCTTGCAGAACTGGATCGAACGACAGAATCAGCAAGAAAAGGCAGCATAAGGGCGACCGGTTGGAAGGCGGAAAACGTAGGGCACCTCACCGTTTGGCAAAAACAGCGGCTACGCGGCGCTTCGTCAAAAGTCCGTCGTAGAAGAATTTGGAACGATCTGCATCCGACTCGCCCACTGCCGCTGAAGGCTCATTGTTGATAGTATTTCGTGCAAGTAACAGCTTCAGAGTCATGTTTGATGATACTGATGAACTTGCCGGCCTGACGTGATCCATGAGTGGTGGTCCGGGGCGACGCCCTATGGCTTTCGTAGCTTGCGCGCCGGCATGGACACGCTCCTTGCACAGGTGATGTGAGTTTTCGGCGAAGCGCGGCCGCATCACGCTTACATCTTCGCCAACCGGCGCGGCACCCGGATGAGGGGGCGGATCCATGACGGCCAGGGCCCATGCCCCAGCCGGTGCAGCCCACCAGGCTGGCCACGCAGATGTTCTTTGCCTGACCTACTTCAACCGTCGTAGTATCCCTTTTGACTTCTCTCCTCACCGTTCAGATTGAGCACAGCTAAGCCGAGCGCAATACAAATCACCTGAAAGACGGTGGCGTAACCTGCCAAAGATTCTGCGTAGCCCTAGTGCTCAAAACAGCAAAAATCGATCGAGACAATGCAGGGAAGTAACTTCAAGCAGCCAACTGAGCCAGCACACAAAATCTTCGACTGGAGAAAACGCCGGAGCTGGCTAGCCTGCATTCGCCACTATGCAGGTCATGTTCTGACCACCGAGTTACGACAGCATCTTGCGCAAGAGCGCCCGGAATGCTGGTCTGACAATCTTTCTTGGCTTCCTGACTCGAGCTACATCCTGGCTGAATTTACGGGCAGCCTCACCGGTTACTACACACACTTCAAAGGCTTTCATGGCTGTCGACCGATGAGCGTATCCAGCTACTACGAGCACGGCCTGCTTGGACAGAAAAGCGATCTTCTCTGCGATCTGTTCCGCCAGATCTTCTCCGATGTGCCCAAGGAGGACGTGGAGAACGTCATCATGCGATTCGCTGACCGCAGCAACTCGGAACGCGGTGCCATGTGGCTTGTGGGGAGCGACACGTTTCTTGTCGAACAATGTGGCCACTACCTCATTCAGGGTAGCGAGTATCTGATGGCACTCGCGGCGCATCTGGGCCGATCCCCGAGCGGTGAGGACTACCGCTTCCGGCTTCGCCAATACGGCATCCCGACGATCCTGGAAGTCGATATCCCCGTAAAGCTCGTGCCAGGAGCGCAACAGGTTGAAGTGGCGAAGATGATTCTGTCCGAATGGGGGCAATTGGCCACTCGTCGCGCCTTGCCGTTTGGTGATACCCCGCCTTGCTATGTCGTACGTCAAGACATCCCTCCCGAATGCGTGCACGATCACTACCATCCCGAGCGGATCATCGACCCCCATAGAGGTCATCGCCCCTACGTCAACGCTCTGTTGAGTTGCGAGGTGTGTTGTTGATGGCGACAGAAGCTCTTTGAACCGAGCTTGATGGCATCCAGCCGATCCGGCGCCGCCGGTTCAGGGCACTCAGCGGTGCGGAGTACCGCCGGGAGCGCTCCATGGATTTCGTAACAGTTTTATGTGCTCATTTTTATTGTCGTTGGAAGTTGGGTGTTCTAGAATCCAGTTGCGCAGTGCGCCTTCATAGAAGATCGGCTGACGGCGGGCTACCATCCAAGTGGGCTTGTCCCCGCCCGCCCGAAGCCCCCCTCTCTCATCTGACGTTCCCGATTTGTGAGTTCTTACGCGATCCTGGTCGACGGCGGCTTCATCAAACGCAAGCTCGGTTCGGCAAGAGCACCGATGACCGCGGAGAATTTCGAAGCGTTCATCGACAGGCTCAGAGCGGAGCCGTGCTTGCAGGGCCTGCGTTTGCATCGGATCTACTTCTACGATGCAGTCCCGTTCGAGGGTGAAGCGAAGAAGCCGCTTAACGGCGGCAAAGTGAATTTCGGCGCGTCACCGATTGTCGCCCGGAGCAAACGTCTGCATGTGGATCTGGTCCGGGTGCCCTATGTGGCGCTCCGGATGGGCGAACTGGGTTTCCGTGGCTGGCAACTCAAGACCATGCCTCTTCCAGAAGAGCAAGACACTGTTGAAATTACAGCAGCAGATCTTGTTCCTGTGATTCAACAGAAGGGTGTCGACATGCGCTTGGGACTAGACATCGCAGCGCTGACGCTGAAGGATCAAGTCAAGGTCATCGTGCTGGTTGCGGGCGATAGCGACTTCGTGCCCGCCATGAAGTTTGCCCGGCGCGAAGGGGCGCAACTGTTCCTCGCACCGTTGGGACATGGGATCAAGGAACCGATGCGCGAGCATGCGGATCTGGTGCTGGAGATCACTTGAAGCCTCCCGAGATTGTGGCACGCCAAGGCATACCCTTCGCCTGATGCGCCAAAGCAGCCGCAACGGCTACGGATACGTCGTCAGCGGTCTGGCTGTGATTGCAATGTCAGGGCAGCTATCAGTGCCGCCTTGACCAGAAGCGTTTGCGGAATCGCTTCGAAGGTCTGTCCGTCCACCGCTACGGTTCGGCATTCGGCGTCGCCGCATGCCGAACAGCAAAGGCTGGTGCCGATCGAACCCTGCAGCCAATCCTCCAGCGGCTTATCGGCAATCCAGATGCGGTTCGACGCCAAGGGATCCGTCTGAAAGCTGATGTAGTCCAGCTCTCGGAGTTCCAACTCCGGCACCATGCCGAGTGGTGCCAAGGCCTCTCTCAGCACTTGCACTGCGCTCTGCAGGGCATTTCCTGTGTCCGCGCAGCGCGGGCAGGTCGCCCCGTTTGTGACGAGACGCTGCCATACGATGGGCAGAGCTTTCATGGTGGCCTCCTTCAGGGGCATTATCGAACCAGTTGCTCCAGACTAGTCCTACCTACCGGAGCCTCGGCCAGCCAGGGAATCAGAGCGCAGCGGGGCGCCAGGTCGTCGGCGACACGTCGGATGAAAGGCACTTCGTAGCCGCCGCGCTGGCTGAGCAGCGGGTCGGTGGTGCCACTGGCGAGCAGTGACTGGTTGATGACCCAGGCGTAGGGCGTGATGCCGGCCCGGGCCAGGTCGCCCTGCAGGCGTTCGGCCTCATGCACGGGAGTGGCTTCGGGCAGGGTCACGATCAGCACGTGGGTGTAAGCCGGATCGCGCAGGCGCGGCAGCAGTTGGCGCACGGATTCCGGCATGTCGCCCTGGGTGCGCATGACCTCTCGGTGGTAGGCCTCGGCGGCATCGAGAAGCAGGATAGTGTGGCCGGTTGGCGCCGTGTCGAGCACGACAAAGCCGTCCCTACCTTCATCCACGGTGCGGGCGAAGGCGCGGAACACAGCGATCTCCTCGGTGCAGGGCGAGCGCAGGTCTTCCTCCAGCATCGCCTGCCCCCCCGCGTCGAGACTCTTGCCGGCCTTGGCGAGGACCTCCGCGGTGTAGTCGGCGACCTCCTGACGAGGGTCGATACGCGTCACGGTCAGGCCCGGGACGGCGCCATCCAGCGTGGCCGCCACATGGGCGGCCGGGTCGGTGGTGGACAGCACGACCTTGCCGCCGCGCCGCGCGAGAGCCACGGCAATCGCCGCAGCCACCGAGGTCTTGCCGACACCGCCTTTGCCCATGGTCATCACGACGCCATGGCCGGCACAGGCGATCTCGTCCACCAGACCAGCCAGCCCGGGCGGAAGCAAGGTGGAAGGCATGTCGTTCAACAGGACAGGGCTGGCTGTTTCCGGGTGTGCCATCAGGCGTAGGGCATCGAGCCCCACCGTGCCCCTGGGCAGGAAGGGAATGCTGCAGCCCGGTAATTCGGCCAGCGTTGGCGGCATACCGGCCAAAGCTGCGCATGCCCTCTGCGACATGGCGGTGGCGATGCCGTCCTCGCTCTGGTCGACCGTGAACAGGCCGTTGATGGCCAGCATCTGGTTGCAGATGCCCAGCTCCGCCAGTTCTCCCCGGGTACGTTCGGCTTCCCGCAGGGCCGAGGCTTCCGGCCGGCTGACCAGGATCACCGTGGTCTCGGCGGGATTGGACAGGCGCGCCACGCTCGCCGCGTACAAGGCCTTCTGCTTCTCGAGCCCAGCCAGCGGGCCGAGGCAGGACGCGCCGCCGGTGGACGATGAGATGAATTCGTCCCAGGCCGAAGGGAGCGTCAGCAAGCGCAGCGTATGACCGGTCGGCGCGGTGTCGAAGATGACGTGCTCAAAATCGGCCGTCGCCGATAGGTCACCCAGCAGTTTGGAGAACTCGTCGAAGGCGGCGATCTCCACAGTGCAAGCGCCGGAGAACTGCTCTTCCATGCTCTGGATGGCCGCCGCCGGCAGGATGCCGCGGTAGGGGGCCACCATCCGCTCCCTATAGGCGTGGGCCGCCGCTTCAGGGTCGATGTTGAGGGCCGACAGCCCTGGTGCGCCCGGCACCACGGTGGGCGTCTGGCCCAGCGTCACACCCAGCACCTCGTCCAGGTTGGAGGCTGGATCGGTGCTCACGATCAGCACCTGCCTGCCGGCCTCGGCCAGGGCCAGGCCGGTGGCGCAGGACAGGGAGGTCTTGCCGACCCCGCCCTTGCCGGTGAAGAACATGTAACGCGTGTTGGTGTTCGGGAGGGGCATGATCTGTCTCCCTGGGTCAGCAGCAACCCGATTTCGGGTCGCAGCAGCCACCGGCCGCACTGATCTTGATACGCGGCTTCTCCTCGGTCGTCAGCACGATGCCGAGCTTCTGCACCAACTGTTGGCGCGAAGGGTACATGCCGGTGGATACGATGTGTCCGTCCACCGCCAGGATGGGCAGCCGGTCCATGCCGGCCTCCATCTCCTTCACCACCGCGGGATTGGCGGCGAAGGCCTGGGGCTCCTGCCCGAGGTTGTGGCGGCTCACCGTCACGCCGTGCGCCTCCACCCACTTCAGATCGGCCGCAAACTGGGCCAGCACCGGGTCCACGTCCACACCGCACACGCCGGTCGAGCAGCACATGGCCGGGTCGAACACTTCGAGCTTTTTCATGAGGGTCTCCTCGGAAAATCCAGGATCAAGCACCCGATGCATGCAGGGGTGCGTTTGTGGGCAGAGATGGGTGAACTCCGCGAGTCCGCAGATCGCGGCAGGAACGGCCTCACGTCTGACCGGAGAGAAGCCGAGATTGGCAAAAAAGACGCCGGCTTCTTCGTCATTTGGAATCAGGTAGAGGGCCTTCAAATGCAGGTGATGGGCGCGAGACAGACAGGTGCCCACCAACGCCTCGCCGAGCCCCGTTCGGCGCAGCTTGGGCTGCACGGTGACCGAGCGCAGCAGTGCAAAGTCACCCGCCACCTCCAATCCCGCCACACCGACAATGCGCCCCTCGTCGGTTGTGACATAGAAGCTCTCGAGGCTTTGGGGCGTCAGGTCGCCGGCTGGCAGGGCACTATCGGTCAGCAGGCGACATACCGCCTCGAAGTCTTCCGAAGAGGCTCGCCTGATGCGGGATTCACGCATGTTCATACCAGTCCTTTGATGCATTGACGACCTTTACCACCAGCAACATCACCGGCACCTCGATCAGTACCCCCACCACCGTGGCGAGAGCGGCGCCCGACTCGAAGCCGAACAGGCTGATGGCGGCGGCCACGGCCAGTTCGAAGAAGTTGGACGCGCCGATCAGGGCCGACGGACAGGCCACGGCGTGCTTCTCGCCCACCCGGCGGTTGAGCCAGTAGGCCAGGGCCGAGTTGAAGAACACCTGGATCAGGATGGGCACCGCCAGCAGGGCGATGACCAGCGGCTGTTCGAGAATCGCCTTGCCCTGGAAGGCGAAGAGCAGCACCAGCGTGGCCAGCAGCGCGGAGATGGACCACGGACCGATCTTCGCCATGGCGGCGTCGAAGGACGCTTGCCCCCGGGCCAGCAGGGCCTTGCGCCACAACTGGGCGAGCGCCACCGGAATCACGATGTAGAGCACGACCGAGGTCAGCAGGGTGTCCCACGGCACGCTGATCGCCGAGATGCCCAGCAACAGGCCAACCAGCGGTGCGAAGGCGAACACCATGATGCTGTCGTTGAGGGCCACCTGGGACAGGGTGAACAGCGGATCACCGTCCGTCAGCTTGCTCCACACGAAGACCATCGCCGTGCAAGGGGCCGCCGCCAGCAGGATGAGCCCCGCCACATAGCTGTCCAGTTGTTCCGCCGGTAGCCAGGGGGCAAACAGGTGGCGCACGAACAGCCAACCCAGCAGAGCCATCGAGAAGGGCTTGACCAGCCAGTTGACGAAGAGGGTCACGCCGATTCCACGGATGTGCTGCTTCACTTCGTGCAGCGCACCGAAATCCACCTTGACCAGCATCGGGATGATCATCACCCAGATCAGCAGCCCCACCGGCAGATTCACCTGGGCCACCTCGATGCGGCCGATGGTCTGGAACACGCCAGGCGCCAGCTGGCCCAGGGCGATGCCGGCGATGATGCACAGGAAGACCCACAGGGTCAGGTAGCGCTCGAAGAGGCTCATGGGCGTGCCGGCAGCCGCCTTGGCAGTCACTTCACATTGAACAACAGACATGACGCCTCCTTACAGACCAAGCGCTTCGCGGACCGCCGGCACCAGGCGGGCACGGATGTCGTCGCGCACGGCGATGAAGCTCTCCAGCGGCTCGCCGTGGGGGTCGTGGAAGCCCACGTGGATGCGCTTCACCGGGCGCGGGAAGATCGGGCAGCTTTCCTTGGCGTTGTCGCAGACGCTGACCACCAGGTCGATGTCCTGGTCCATGACATCTTCGACTGTCTTGGGGTACAGCCCGGCGGTAGGCAGGCCGGCGAGCGTCAAAGCCTCGATGGCGCCGTCGGCCACCTTGGGCTGGGGCTCGGTGCCGGCCGAGATGCCGCGCACGAGCCCGGCCAGCTCGTGGTTGAGGATGGCTTCGCCCATCTGGGAGCGGCAGGAGTTACCGGTGCACAGCACCAGTACGGTCTTGAGTTGAGACATGCTCTGTTTCTCGCTAAAGCAGGGTCAGTCGCCGGTATTGCGAAGTTCGCCGATGGCCTTCAGCTCACGCTGGAGGGACAGGGCATCAAGCTTGTTGAGCGGCAGGCTCGTGAACAGCGCGATCCGGCGATTGAGCATCATCGCGGCCATCGACACCGCGTGTCGCCGGGCTTCTTCACTCCCTGCAACAGCAGCGGGATCTTCGATGCCCCAATGGGCTGTCATCGGCTGTCCCGGCCACACGGGGCAGACCTCGCCGGCGGCGTTGTCGCAAACCGTGATCACGAAATCGAGCTTGGGGGCGTCCGGTGCTGCGAACTCATCCCAACTCTTGCTGCGCAGCCTTCCGGTGGGCAGGCCCTGCTTCTTGAGCCAGTCAAGCACCAGGGGATTCACTTGGCCGGCCGGGTGGCTGCCCGCACTGTAGGCCTTGAAGCGGCCCTTGCCCGCGGCGTTGAGGATGGATTCCGCAAGAATGCTGCGTGCGGAGTTGCCAGTACACAGGAAGAGAACGTTCAGGGGGTGATCAGTCACGATGGCTCCTTGTCGGACGTTGAGGTTTCTGTCGCAAGCCGTCGACGCCTCTCGGTGGTGTCGCAGGTGGCTGCCCTGGGCAGGCAGGCCTCGCCCTGACAGCAGTTGCTGGTCAGGAAGGCGATCAGCTCGTCCATCGTGGCGTACTCGGCGGAGTAGCGGATGAAGCGGCTTTCCTTCTGTCCGCGGATGAGTCCAACCCGGCTCAGGTGGGCCAGGTGAAAGGACAGGGTTGGCGCGGGCAGGCCCAACGTTTCTCCGATTGCACTGGCAACGATCCCGTCAGGGCCGGCTTCCACCAGCAGGCGGAAGATGCTCAGGCGGGATTCGTGGCCCAGGGCTGCGAGAAGATCAGCAGCATTTAGTGTTTCCATTGTTCAAGTATTATAGAAATATGGAAATAAATGTGTGAAGATTTCATGACCGACGTGCGCAACTAACTTGGCCGAAGCCGCACGTGGTGGCGACGCTAGAAGTGACTTTTGCTGCAGCGTTGTCGCTGGGGGGTGTGGCTTACGAACGGAGCTCCTTCCAGAACTCATACTCTGAGATGTCCCATGCACCGTAGGCTGTGCAGTAGCGCTGGCCTCCCTCAACTTCATACACATGTGCCAAGGGGTCGGACGGCTTCTTCCAGACCCGGATCAGCGGCTCCATTTTCCAGCACTCAGAGCCGTTCAGAAACGGAGGGGTGACAAGCTGAACGCTGAGCGCGGAAACGCCCTCATCCTCCTGGTCGAGAAACTCCAGCAACTCTCCAGCCGGATTGGCGATGAGCGCGGTTTCCGCAAGGTTCCCTTTTGGGGTGGAAAGGGTGTAGCTGACGTAGAACCATTCCCTGGGCGAGGTGAGGCCCACAGCCCGCCACGCATCCTTTCCGTTGCCAAGCAAGCGAGACATGAAGGGATGGTGAGCGGATGCATCTGTGATGAACATGCGATTCGAAGCTTTCAGTGGTGATGTGTGGCCGATCCAGCCGATGAATGGATTGCGTTGATCAGGTAGCAGAGATTCCCTCCGGAATTCAGTTTGAACCGAGAATTCGGGGAAAACCGATATTGTGACTTAAACGCGGCTGACTTAAAAGCATCACTCCGAGAGACTGATTCGATGCCTCTCAGCGAATCATCGTCCCGTTCAGGTATCCCAACAGCCCGGGAACTCCTTGCGATGAATATCGTTCGACTACGTAGGGAGAGAGGGTGGTCTCAAGAGGACTTGGCTTTGGAAGCAGGTCTTCACCGTACCTTCGTGGCGCACGTCGAACGCCAAGTGCGGAACATCTCGATCGACAATATCGAACGTCTGGCAAACGCTCTGCAAGTCAGCATCCACAGCCTGCTGCTGCCGTAGTTCCGGCCACTCTCGCATTCCAGTTCACTTCACGCACATCTGTGCTCGGCGAGCGAGCAGATCTGCCTCCCGCAAACCAGACAAGTGCGATTGACATCAAAGCGAATCGATTTGGTATTTTCTATAAGGGGTCGTCTCAGAAAACGGAAAATAAAGCACGCTAAGGCGTAACTACCCTCGGCTACACCGCGTCGGCACCACGCGGCTCTTTCTCCCCTTGCAGCGAAGCAATCAGCGGGCAAGAAACGTTCCCT
>WBTZ01000005.1 GCA_009026175.1 Zoogloea sp.
CCCCCCAAGACGTCCCCATCCCGCACTGGGCGCCCGGACGTTTAGCTTCGGCAGCCCACCTCCCCCGCTCTGCCGACTGGCGCAGCGCATCGCATGCCTCCACGGCTTCGACCGCCGGAGCCTGCAATCCGCAGCAGGCAAGCTCAATCTATATTTTTCCGAAGGCCGTTTTCAGCCGCTCTTCAGCCTATAGTGACTTGGAGTCCAGCGCTTGATTGGACCTGTCAGGAGTACTGTCATGAACAAAGTGAAGAAGAGCAACAAGGAAACAAAGAAACAACCGGTCATGAACCCCAAGGAAAAGAAGGCCGCAAAGCTGGCCAAGAAGCACGCCAACGACGTCGTACCATTCATCACCCACTGAGCCCCCGTGCCTCAAGCCAGTCGCCCCCAGCGACTCTTACCACCGGCCCCAGAAGGCACGACGCCGGTGTGAGTGCCCGGCGTTGCTTGAAGAACGGAACTTGACCCGTCCTCATCCTTTCGCTGCACGTTCAATACGTTCCTTCAGATCCTCCGGAGCGTAGAAGACAAAGGACTGCCCTTGCTTGAACTTGTCGAGGAAGCCCAAGGCCTCCAACTCAAGCAGGTCAGTTCGGGCAGTCTGATAAACCACGCTGTGAAACTGCTGGTGCGCACTGACTCGATACGCCTCGCCTGGATTGCGCAGGGCATGGGTGAGAAGTGTGACCTGCCGGTGATTGAGTCGTCCGCGAAGAGCCGGGGATCCCGCCAGCAGGCGCTGGGCATCTTTGTGTTCGTTCGTCTTGCGGGCGAGGTATGCGTATAACGCCTCAATGGACTTACGGATCGTGCCAAGCTGGTGAAGGATGAAGTAGGTGGTATCCCCTCCATCGGTCTCCGTGTGCAGGTAGGCGGTAACGTACTGGGCTGGCCCCTGGCGTAGAAACTGCGAGATCGACAGAAATTCCATCAGCCAGTAGCCGCTCCGGGCCATGGCCCAGTAAAACAGCGCCCGGGCGGTGCGGCCGTTCCCATCCGCAAAAGGATGGTCGTAGCCGATCATGAAATGCAACAGGATGGCTCTCACGACGGGATGCACGAAAGGGGCGCTCCCTTCGTCCGCATTTGCAAAGGCACACAGGCGCTCCAGGCGTGAAGGCAGTTCAGCCCAGTGCGGAGGATCGTGCAGCACCGTGCCCGTCCGGTTATCCACCACCTTCACGTCATCGCCTTGCCGCAGGCGGCCGGCATCGACGGGGTCATCCAGCGTGTCTGCAGTCAGCATCCGGTGAAGCTCCAGGATGCGCTCCGGGGTGATCGGTTGATCCCGCAGGCTGCGGATGTGCTCCATCGCGGCGTAGTTGTTGAAGATCATCGCCTCGCTGCGGTCCTTCGGGCGGCGACCTTCCAGCAGCATCGCTTCCGCCGCCCGCCGGGTCGTCGATGCGCCTTCCAGTTGGCTGGAAGTGATCGCCTCCTCGATCAGTGAATGCAACAGGTAACGCTCGCGATTCTCATGGATCGGGGCGCTCGCCGGCGCCTGGATCTGGCCTGCGGCGTCCCGGTCGATGTGATGCAAATGGATCTGCACCGCTTCCGGTACGGCAAACTTGAAGGGCTGCCCATGGCGGTCCAGCAGTGGCAAGAGCTTGAAGAGAGGCGCTCGCGCCAACCAGATCGACAACCACCATTCCTCCAGCGAGAAGCCTTCTGGCGGTTGCCTGTGCCGAAGCTCATCCCAGTGCAGGTAGCGTCCCGAAGTCGTGGCCTCCTGCAGTTCGATCAGCCGGGCAAGCTTGTTGGGTTGAAGCTCTGCCAGGAAACCAGTCGGATCTGGAGGCGTGAGGGGAATCTTCATTTAACTACTAATTTATACATTTTTTAGTAGCAATTAGTGTATCCGAGGTCCATTGCCCCAGGTAGCCTCAGGCAGCAATTAACTACTAATTCATGAACCAATTAGTAGTTAATGTAATGTACTCCATTCTGCCTTAGAGCACTGGAGTGCGATTCCAGGCATCGCTGCGCCCGACCAACAAAAAAGCCCGCAATCGCGGGCTTCTTCGTGTGCTTCTGCTTCTACCTGACACTGCGTGATGCAGCAGTGTGGTCCCCCCGACAGGAATCGAACCTGTATCTGGCGCTTAGGAGGCGCCCGTTCTATCCATTGAACTACGGAGAGGTGGACAGCCCGGCATTCTAGCGTGTCGGGCTCTGGGCGCGCCAGCCGATTTTTGGGTTCCACGGAGGGGATGGGCGCATGGGCGTCCATCCCCGCAGCGCATCAGTGCTTGACGACGCCGCCGTTCTCCACGGTTTCCGGGGTTGCGGCCACCGGGACCTCACCGGCGGGGGTTTCGGGCAACGGTTCGGGCTTGCGCTCGAGTGCGTGCTCGAGCACCTCGTCAATCCACTTGACGGGGATGATCTCCAGGGCATTCTTCACGTTGTCCGGAATCTCGGTGAGATCCTTGACGTTCTCCTGGGGAATCAGCGCCGTGGTGATCCCTCCCCGCACGGCCGCCAGCAGCTTCTCCTTGAGACCGCCGATGGGCAGCACTTCGCCCCGCAGCGTGATCTCGCCGGTCATGGCCACGTCGCAGCGCACCGGGATGCCGGTGAGCACGGAGACCAGGCCACTGCAGATGGCGATGCCGGCGGACGGGCCGTCCTTGGGAATCGCGCCTTCCGGCAGGTGGATGTGGATGTCGGACTTCTGGTAGAAGTCCTCCTGGATCCCCAGCGACTTGGAGCGCCGGCGCACCACCGACAGCGCGGCCTGGATGGACTCCTGCATCACTTCACCGAGCTTGCCGGTGGTGATGATCTTGCCCTTGCCCGGCAACGCCACGGCCTCGACGGTCAGCAGCTCGCCGCCCACCTCGGTCCATGCCAGCCCGGTGACCTGGCCGATCTGGTTTTCCTTTTCGGCCACACCGTAGGTGTACTTGCGCACGCCCAGGTACTTGTCGATGTTCTTGGCATTGACGATGACCTTGGCCTTGCGCTTGCCCAGCACCAGGGCCTTGACCACCTTGCGGCAGACCTTGGAAATCTCGCGCTCAAGGCCACGCACACCCGCTTCACGGGTATAGAAGCGGACGATGTCGCGGATCGCATCTTCGGTAACCGACAGCTCCTCGCGCTGGATGCCGTTGTTCTTCATCTGCTTCGGCACGAGGTAGCGCTGGGCGATATTCACCTTCTCATCCTCGGTGTAACCCGACAGGCGGATGACCTCCATCCGGTCGAGCAGCGGCGCGGGGATGTTGAGGGTGTTGGCGGTGGCCACGAACATCACGTCGGACAGGTCGTATTCCACTTCGATGTAGTGGTCCACGAAGGTCGAGTTCTGTTCCGGATCGAGCACCTCGAGCAGGGCGGACGACGGATCGCCGCGGAAGTCCTGGCCCATCTTGTCCACTTCATCCAGCAGGAACAGCGGGTTGCGCACGGCCACCTTGGACATGTTCTGCAGGATCTTGCCCGGCATGGAGCCGATGTAGGTGCGGCGATGGCCACGGATCTCGGCCTCGTCGCGCACCCCGCCCAGGCTCATGCGCACGAACTTGCGGTTGGTGGCACGGGCGACGGACTGCCCCAGGGAGGTCTTGCCCACGCCCGGGGGGCCCACCAGGCACAGAATCGGCGCCTTGAGCTTGTCCACGCGCTGTTGCACGGCGAGATATTCGAGGATGCGTTCCTTGACCTTCTCGAGGCCGTAGTGCTCCTTGTCGAGTACCTTCTCGGCCTCGGCCAGGTCCTTGCTGATGCGGGATTTCTTCTTCCAGGGAAGACCGATGACGGTCTCGATGTAGTTGCGGACCACCGTTGCTTCGGCCGACATGGGCGACATCAGGCGGAGCTTCTTGAGCTCGGCCTGGGCCTTTGCCGTGGCTTCCTTGGTCATGCCGGAAGCCTTGATCTTCTTCTCCATCTCCTCGAGATCGGCACCATCCTCGCCCTCGCCGAGCTCCTTCTGGATGGCCTTGACCTGCTCGTTCAGGTAGTACTCGCGCTGGCTCTTCTCCATCTGGCGCTTGACGCGGCCACGGATGCGCTTCTCGACCTGGAGGATGTCCAGCTCGGTCTCGAGCTGATTGAGGAGACGCTCGAGCCGCTCACCGGCGTCGAACATCTCGAGGATCTCCTGCTTCTGCTCGAGCTTGAGCGGCAGGTGGGCAGCGATGGTGTCCGCCAGGCGGCCAGGCTCTTCGATGCCCGACAGGGAGCTGAGGATCTCCGGCGGAATCTTCTTGTTGAGCTTAACGTACTGGTCGAACTGGCTGATGATGGCCCGGCGCATGGCCTCGACCTCATTGTTCGGCGCTTCAGCCGGCGGCAGGGGCTGCGCCTTGGCGACGAACAGGGTGCGCAGATCTTCGACCGACACCACGCGGGCGCGCTGCACGCCTTCAACCAGCACCTTCACGGTGCCGTCGGGCAGCTTCAGCATCTGCAGGATGTTCGCGATGCAACCCAGATCGTAGAGGTCCTCGGCCGAGGGCTCGTCCTTGGCAGCCGACTTCTGGGCGACCAGCAGGATGCTCTTGCCGGCCTCCATCGCGTTCTCGAGCGCCTTGATGGATTTGGGGCGACCCACGAAGAGCGGGATCACCATATGCGGGAACACGACTACGTCGCGCAGGGGCAGCAGCGGGAGTTCGATCTGTTCTTCGGGGAGGTCAAGCGTGCTCGACATGATTTTTCCTTTAAAGGCACTAAGGCCCCATATGGGGCCCTAGTGACATCAATTCAAGCAGTCCTGCGAAAAACTTCTGCTTGAGGTCAGTTGGAGCCGGAGACCTTAGGTTGATCGGCGTAGATCAGGATCGGCTTTGCACCGCCTTCGATCATGCCTTCATCGATGACAACCTTGGAAACATTTTCCATGGACGGCAGTTCATACATGGTGTCGAGCAGCGTTCCTTCAAGGATCGAACGCAGGCCACGGGCACCCGTCTTGCGCTTGAGGGCCTTGCGGGCAATTGCCTGCAGGGCCGCCGGGCGCACTTCGAGTTCGACGCCTTCCATGGAAAACAGTTTCTGATACTGCTTGATCAGTGCATTCTTCGGCTCCACGAGGATCTGGATGAGCGCCTCCTCGTCGAGTTCCTGCAGCGTGGCAACCACGGGCAGACGGCCGATCAGCTCGGGAATCAGGCCGAACTTGATCAGGTCGCCCGGCTCCACTTCACGCAGCGCCTCGGAGATGTCCTTGTTCTCGCGACTCTTGACCTCGGCGCCGAAACCGATGCCGAACTTCTCGGTACGGTTGCGGATCACCTTGTCCAGGCCGTCGAAGGCCCCGCCGCAGACGAACAGGATGTTGGTGGTATCCACCTGCACGAAATCCTGGTTCGGATGCTTGCGACCACCCTGGGGCGGCACCGAGGCGATGGTGCCCTCGATAAGCTTCAGCAGGGCCTGCTGCACGCCCTCGCCGGACACGTCGCGGGTGATGGACGGGTTGTCGGACTTGCGGGAGATCTTGTCAATCTCGTCGATGTACACGATCCCCTGCTGCGCCTTGTCGACTTCGTAGTCGCACTTCTGGAGCAGCTTCTGGATGATGTTCTCGACGTCCTCGCCCACATAGCCGGCCTCGGTGAGCGTCGTCGCGTCGGCCATCACGAAGGGCACGTTGAGCAGGCGTGCCAGGGTCTGCGCCAGCAGCGTCTTGCCGGAGCCGGTGGGGCCGACCAGCAGGATGTTGCTCTTCGACAGCTCGACGTCGTCGTGGGTCTTGGACAGGTGACGCAGGCGCTTGTAGTGGTTGTAAACCGCTACCGACAGGATGCGCTTGGCCGCGGACTGACCAATCACGTACTGGTCGAGGATGGCGCTGATTTCCTTGGGCGAAGGCAACTCACCCTTGACGCCCTTGGCTCCGCCCGTGTCGGCAGTGATCTCGTCGCGAATGATGTCGTTGCACAGCTCGATGCACTCGTCGCAGATGAACACGGACGGGCCCGCGATGAGCTTGCGGACCTCGTGTTGGCTCTTGCCGCAGAACGAGCAATACAGGAGCTTTTCGCCGCTCGTTTTCTTGTCCGCCATTACAGCCCTTTCTCTCTGTTACTTATTGCTCGCCGGAAGATGATCAGCCCACATCGCTGCGGCTGGAGAGCACCTTGTCAACGATACCGTAGCGCACGGCGTCTTCCGAGGACATGAAATTGTCCCGGTCTGTATCCCGTTCGACCTGCTCGACGGTCTGGCCGGTGTGCTTGGCCAGCATGTCGTTGAGCTTGGCGCGCAGGGACAGGATCTCCCGGGCGTGGATCTCGATATCCGAGGCCTGACCCTGGAAGCCGCCCAGCGGCTGGTGGATCATGATCCGGGAGTTGGGCAGCGAGAAACGCTTGCCCTTCTCGCCGGCGGCAAGCAGGAAGGCGCCCATGCTGGCCGCCTGCCCGATGCACAGGGTGCTCACGTTCGGCTTGATGAACTGCATGGTGTCGTAGATCGCCATGCCCGCCGTGACGGAGCCCCCGGGGGAGTTGATGTAGAAGGAGATGTCCTTGTCCGGGTTCTCGGACTCGAGGAACAACAGCTGGGCGACGATCAGGTTGGCGGTCACGTCATTGACCGGCCCCACCAGAAACACCACCCGCTCCTTGAGCAGGCGTGAATAGATGTCGTAGGAGCGCTCACCGCGACCGCTCTGTTCGACAACCATGGGGATCAGGCCGAGGCCGACCGGATCCCATTCACTACGGGAAAACGGGGGTGTCAGTGGATTCATTTGCCGTTGCTCTCCGCGGGATTAAGCCGCATTACCCATCAAGTCGTCAAAAGAAGTGGCGACGTCGGTCGTCTTGGCGTTGCTGACGACCCACTCCACCACGTTGTCCTCGATCACCAGCGCCTCGGCCTGGGCCAGACGCTGGGGCTGGGAGTAGTACCAGCTCACGACCTCGCTCGGGTCTTCGTAGCTGGCTGCAAAGTCTTCGATGATCGCGCGGATCTGCTCGGGCTTGGCGTGCAGCTCCTTGCTCTTGACCAGCTCGGACATGATCAGGCCGAGCTTGACGCGACGGGCGGCCTGCTCGGTGAACCACGAGGTTTCGATCGGCAGGTTCTTGGTCTGCATGCCGCGCGCCTCGAAATCCTTCTTGGCGTTCTCGGCCAGCTGGGCCGATTCCTGCTCGACCAGCGCCTTCGGCACTTCGATCGGGTGGGTCTCGATCAGCACGTTCATCACGCGCTCCTTGATCTTGGCCTGGATGCGGCGCTTCACTTCACGCTCCAGGTTGGCCTTGACCTCTTCGCGCATCTTGGCGACGTCACCGTCGGCAATGCCCAGGGACTTGGCGAACTCGGCGTCGATCTCGGGGAGCTTGGGCTCCTCCACCTTCTTCAGGGCCACTTCGAACTGGACGGTCTGGCCGGCCAGGTGAGCTGCGTGGTAGTCCTCGGGGAAGGTCATGTCGAAAGTCTTGCTTTCACCCACGTTGAGGCCCAGCACCGCGGTTTCGAAATCCTTGAGCATCTGGCCGCCACCGATCACGAAGGGGAAGTCGGTTGCCTGACCGCCCTCGAACTCGACACCATCCTTGCGGCCGGTGAAGTCGATCAGCACACGGTCGCCGTCCTGGGCGGCACGCTCGGCAGGCACAAAAGTGGTGCGTTGCTTGCGCAGCACGTCGAGGGTCTTCTCGACTTCGGCATCGCCGACTTCCAGTTGGGGACGCTCCACGTCCTGACCGCTCACGTCGCCAATGACGATCTCCGGGTAGACCTCGAAGACGGCCGTGAATTCCAGCGCCTCGGTGGAGGTGGACTCCTTCGGCTCGATGTTCGGGTAGCCGGCCACGCGCAGGCTCTGCGAACGGATCTGCTCACCAAGAGCCTTCTCGACAGCGGCGCCGATGGCTTCGGAACGGGCTTGCGGGCCGTAGGACTGGGCCACCATGCGGAACGGGACCTTGCCGGGGCGGAAACCCGGCATCTTGGCGGTGCGGGCCATCTTCTTCAGACGGGCTTCCACATCCTTGTCGATCTCGGCCAGCGGCACGGACATGTCGATACGGCGCTCCAGCGCGCTCACGGTAACCTGGTTGCTCATGAAAATTCCCTGATCGGTCTTAACAATAACGCCTTACGAACAGGACAGGAAAAGCTTAGCAAGACATGTGCCTTGCCGCGCAGCCCCCGATTGAATCTGTTCGAACAGTCGTCGGAAAAACCTTTAGTCTAACACAGCCCCCGGATCCGCTCGCAGCCCCCGCGCCAGTGCTTGGCTTCAGACACGTATCTGTGAAAAACTGAACCAGCGGGAGTGGAACTCCCCTAGCCTTTGGAAATCAGATGGGATGAAATAGATTCATGCTCGGCCATGTCGGCAAAAGCGACCAGCCGCGCGAAGTGCTCAAGTATCAGCGTCACGAGCCGTCTGTCTTCGGACAGGCAATGGCGAGCCCGGCGCCCCGGTCCGGGTGATGTGCCCCAGGAGACATGAGATGAGTATCTTCACTAGCTTCCAGGCCCGTTTCGAGTCTGCCCGGGAAGAGGAAATGTCGGTCCAGGAATACCTGGAACTCTGCAAGACCGATCCCATGGCTTACGCCACGTCGGCAGAGCGTCTGCTGCAGGCCATTGGCGAACCGGAGCTGGTCGACACCCGGCTCGACCCGCGCCTGTCCCGCATCTTCTCCAACAAGATGATCAAGATCTATCCGGCCTTCCGGGACTTCTACGGAATGGAGGAGTCGATCGAGAACATCGTGTCGTATTTCCGACATGCTGCGCAGGGACTGGAGGAAAAGAAACAAATCCTCTACCTCCTCGGCCCCGTGGGCGGCGGCAAGAGCTCCCTTGCCGAGAAGCTCAAGAGCCTGGTCGAGAACATCCCCTTCTATGCCATCAAGGGATCGCCGGTCCATGAATCTCCCCTCGGGCTGTTCAGCCCCACCGAGGACGGGGCGATCCTCGAGGACGACTACGGCATCCCCCGCCGCTACCTCAACACCATCATGAGCCCATGGGCGGTAAAACGCCTGCATGAGTTCAACGGCGACATCACCAAGTTCCGGGTGGTCAAGCTGCGCCCCTCGGTACTGCGCCAGATTGCCGTCGCCAAGACCGAGCCGGGCGACGAGAACAACCAGGACATCTCCTCCCTGGTCGGCAAGATCGACATCCGCATGCTTGAGCAGTATTCCCAGGACGACCCGGACGCCTACTCCTACTCCGGCGGCCTGTGCCTGGCCAACCGCGGCCTGCTCGAGTTCGTCGAAATGTTCAAGGCGCCGATCAAGGTGCTCCATCCGCTGCTCACCGCCACCCAGGAAGGGAACTACAAGGGCACCGAGGGCTTCGGGGCGATCCCCTTTGACGGCATCGTGATGGCCCACTCGAACGAATCCGAATGGGTCGCCTTCCGCAACAACCGCAACAACGAGGCCTTCCTCGACCGGATCTACACCGTCAAGGTGCCCTACTGCCTGCGCGTCTCCGACGAGATCCGCATCTACGACAAGCTCCTTGCCAACAGCTCCCTGTCGCAGGCCCCCTGCGCGCCGGACACCCTGCGCATGATGGCCCAGTTCGCGGTGCTGTCGCGGGTCAAGGAGCCCGAGAACTCCAGCATCTTCTCCAAGATGCGGGTGTACGACGGCGAGAACCTGAAGGACACCGACCCCAAGGCCAAGAGCTACCAGGAGTACCGCGACTACGCGGGCGTCGATGAGGGCATGACAGGCCTGTCCACCCGCTTTGCCTTCAAGGTGCTGTCCAAGGTCTTCAACTTCGACCACCGGGAGGTCGCCGCCAATCCGGTGCACCTCATGTACGTGCTCGAACAGCAGATCGCCCAGGAACAATACCCACCCGAGCACGAAGCCAAGTACCTGGCCTTCATCAAGGAGTTCCTGGCCCCCCGCTACGCCGAGTTCATCGGCAAGGAGATCCAGACCGCCTACCTGGAGAGCTACAGCGAGTACGGCCAGAACATCTTCGACCGCTACGTCACCTACGCCGACTTCTGGATCCAGGACCAGGAGTACCGCGACCAGAACACCGGCGAGATCCTCGACCGCAACGCCCTCAACGACGAGCTCGAGAAGATCGAAAAGCCGGCGGGCATCAGCAACCCGAAGGACTTCCGCAACGAGGTGGTCAACTTCGTGCTGCGCGCGCGGGCCAAGAACAACGGCAAGAACCCCAGCTGGACCAGCTACGAGAAGCTGCGGGCGGTGATCGAGAAGAAGATGTTCTCCAACACCGAAGACCTCCTGCCGGTCATCAGCTTCAACGCCAAGGCCAGTGGCGACGAGCAGAAGAAGCACCAGAACTTCGTCAACCGCATGATCGAAAAGGGCTACACCGAGAAACAGGTCCGACTGCTCTGCGAATGGTATCTGCGCGTCCGCAAGTCGTCCTGACGCCTTGCCGGGCTGCCGACCACCCCGTCGGCAACCCGGTGCACGCCAACAACCCGGGAGGCTCGAATGGTCCGTATCATCGACCGCCGGTTCGACAGCAGAAACAAGAGTGCTGTCAATCGGCAGCGGTTCATGCGCCGTTTCAAGAACCAGATCCGCGAAGCCGTGGCCGACGCCATCTCCGGCCGCTCCATCAAGGACCTGGATAACGGCGAAAGCGTTTCCATCCCCGCCAAGGACCTCTCCGAACCCCAGTTCCACCATGGGCGCGGCGGCATATGGGAAACGGTATTCACCGGCAACGACCAGTTTTCATCCGGCGACCTGATCAACCGCCCCCAGGGCGGCGGCGCGGGAGGCACCGGCAAGGGCAAGGCCAGCAACGAGGGCGAAGGCGAGGACGATTTCGTCTTCAACCTGTCGCGGGAGGAGTTCCTCGACGTCTTCTTTGATGACCTCGCCCTGCCCAACCTGGTCAAGACCCAGCTCGCCCGGATCCACGAGTACAAGAGCCAGCGTGCCGGCTTCACCAACGACGGCACGCCGGCCAACATCAACGTGGTGCGCTCCCTGCGCGGCGCCCTGGGACGCCGGCTGGCCCTCGCCTCGCCCTACCAGGGCCGGCTGCGGGAACTGCAGAAGGAGCTCGAGGCCCTGCTCGAGACCAGCCCTCCGGACGACCCCGAGGTGCTGCGCCTGAAAGACGAAATCGGCATTCTGCGGGCCAAGATCGAAGCCATTCCCTTCATCGACACCTTCGACCTGCGCTACAACAACCGGGTCAAGGTACCCAAGCCCACCACCCAGGCCGTGATGTTCTGCATCATGGACGTCTCGGGCTCGATGGACGAGGACAAGAAGGCCACCGCCAAGCGCTTCTTTATGCTCCTCTACCTCTTCCTGACCCGCACCTACGAGCACATCGAGGTGGTGTTCATCCGCCATCACACGGTGGCCAAGGAGGTGAACGAGGAAGATTTCTTCCATTCCCGGGAATCCGGCGGCACGGTGGTCTCGAGCGCCCTGGAGATGATGAAGGACATCCTCCACGCCCGTTACCTCAACGGCGCCTGGAACGTCTATGGCGCCCAGGCATCCGATGGCGACAACTGGGAGAACGACTCCCCCCACTGCCGGGAACTCCTGGCCAACGCCATCCTGCCCTTCGTGCAGTACTTCGCCTACATCGAGATCACCCCGGGCGAGCCCCAGAACCTGTGGAGAGAATACGAAAAGCTCAACGGCGCCCACCCCAACTTCGCCATGCAGCACATCGAAGGCTTGCCGGACATCTACCCGGTCTTCCGTGAACTCTTCAAGAAGAAACTGGCATGAGCGCAAAAAGACAGAAGCGCAGGCACCCCCTGCCCGCTCCCGGCGAATGGACCTTCGAACTGATCGAGGCCTATCACGCGGAAATCGACAGGGTGGCCCGGGAATACGGCCTGGACACCTACCCCACCCAGATTGAGTTGATCACGTCCGAACAGATGATGGACGCCTACTCGTCGGTCGGGATGCCCGTCAACTACCACCACTGGTCTTTCGGCAAGAGCTTTCTGCACACCGAAAAGGGCTACCGGCGAGGTCAGATGGGCCTGGCCTACGAGATCGTCATCAACTCCAACCCCTGCATCGCCTATCTCATGGAAGAAAACACCATGACGATGCAGGCCCTGGTCATCGCCCACGCCGCCTACGGCCACAACAGCTTCTTCAAGGGCAACTACCTTTTCAAGCAATGGACCAATGCCGATGCAATCATCGACTACCTGATCTTTGCCCGTAACTACCTCACCGAATGCGAGGAGCGCTACGGTGAGGAAGAGGTCGAACTGCTCCTCGACTCCTGTCACGCCCTGATGAATGTCGGCGTGGACCGCTACAAGCGCCCGGCCAAGCTCTCCCTGTCCAAGGAGCTGACCCGCCAGCGGGAGCGCGCCGAATACCTGCAAAGCCAGGTCAATGACCTGTGGCGCACCCTCCCGGCCCAGCAGGTCAAGACCCAGACCGTCGAAGCACGCCGCTTCCCGCCGGAGCCCCAGGAGAACCTGCTCTACTTCATCGAGAAGAACGCCCCGCTGCTCGAGCCCTGGCAACGGGAAGTCGTGCGCATCGTGCGCAAGGTCGGCCAGTACTTCTTTCCCCAGCGCCAGACTCAGGTCATGAATGAAGGCTGGGCCACCTACTGGCACTACACCCTCATCAACACGCTCTACGATGAAGGCCTGCTGACCGACAGCTTCATGATGGAGTTCCTGCACTCCCACACCAACGTCGTCTATCAGCCCGCCTACAGCGAGCCCTGGTACCGGGGCCTCAACCCCTATGCCCTCGGCTTTGCCATGTGGCAGGACATCCGCCGCATCTGCGAGAACCCCACCGACGAGGACCGCTACTGGTTTCCCGACATGGCCGGCAGCAACTGGCGCGAGACCTTCGACTTTGCCATGCGCAACTTCAAGGACGAGAGCTTCATCGCCCAGTTCCTGTCCCCCAAGATCATGCGCGACTTCCGCCTGTTCGCCATTCTCGACGACGACAAGGAAGCCAAGCTCAAGGTCTCGGCGATCCATGACGAAGCGGGCTACCGGAAAGTCCGGGAGATCATGTCCGACAACTACAACCTGGGCAGCCGCGAACCCAACCTGCAGGTCTGGAACGTCGACCTGCGGGGGGACCGCTCCCTCACCCTGCGCCACCAGGCCTACCTGCGGCGGCCCCTCAATGGGGAAGCCGACGAAGTCCTGAAGCACGTGGCCCGGCTGTGGGGCTTTGCGGTGCGCATGGAGGTGGCCCATGAGGACGGGCGCATCGAACTCCTGCATGAATGCCGCCAGGACCGGCGGCGGGCAGACAAGGACTAGAGCCCGAGGGCGCCCGGCACATCCCGTCTGCCGGTCGGCCGGGTCCCCACGGGCAGCACGAACTCCCGGTCCGGCTGCAGCCTGGACTCACCTTCCGGCGGCCGCAAGGGAGCAGGCTCGCCGGCAACGGGCCGCAAGCCGCGATCGATCCAGGCCGCCACTTGCACGGCATCATGCAGTTGCAGGTTGCCCTGGCCGGACAGCCGGGTCCAGCCAGGCGCCGCCTCCTGCTCGCGCGGGAACACCGCATCGGGGCACAGCGTACCCACGCAGCCTCCAAGCAGCAGGTTGTCCACAGCGACAACGCGGACCCGCTCAGGCGTCCAGATGGCCACAAACTCGCCACCTCCCGGCACATCGTCGACCAGCGTATTGGCCACCATCACCAATTCATGCCTCTCACCGCGCAGACCTTCCGCCCCGAAGGCGATCAGGCGCCGGTTCTCGGTGGCGGCCCCCTGCCAGACAATATTCCCCAGCAAAGCCACCTCGCCGCCCTCCGGAAAATCCATCTCGTAGCTGGCCTGCCCGCCAGCCTCGTCGCTGAACCGGCTGTAGCTGACCCGGCTCACCGCCGCACGACTCTTCAAAAGATGGCCGATCCGGCCATGGTGGAAGTAGCTCCCGGTCACATCCAGCCGGTCGATCCGTCCGGCGTAGAGCAGATGACTGATCCGTGGCCTGGGCAGCAACACACCATGGGCAAACTCGGAATCTTCAACTTCGAGACTGATACCCGACTGATTCTCCGTCATGATCCCCATCTCGTTATCGACGAACAGGCAATCGCGCACCCGCAGGTGCCCGGCCTCCAGGCGGATGCCCGAGCCATCCAGATTGCGCCCCCTTGCCCCCTCGAAGGCCAGGTTGACCACCTCGATGTCACCCCCGCGCATCACCCAGATGCCCTTGCCCTCGGCACTCTGGCCATCGGCCACCACGCGGGGGCGCCCCGACACGCCGCGGATCGTGAGCTTGCGCTGATCCCAGACGGCAACATCCCCCCGGTAGCTTGCGGCGACGATCTCCACCACATCCCCATCCCGCGCCTGGCGGGATGCGTCGGCGATGGTGGTGATGGCCTCGCCGGGCCCTACACGCAGGGTCTCTGCCCCCGCCAGCCGCACCGACAGGCAGGCGCACAGCCCCGCCAGAATCCGCCAAACAGGCACCATGATTTACCCTGCTCCATCCAAGAATCGGTCTCACCGCTTAGAATACCGAAATGTCGAGAATCGATTTCCACCAGATCCTGGGCGTCAAGCCCGACGCCAGCGCCGCCGAGATCAAGCGGGCCTTCAAGCGCATGGCCATGCGCTGGCACCCGGACCGCAATCCCGACCCGGGGGCCCACGAACAGTTCCGCCTGGCGCGGGAGGCCTTCGAACGCCTCACGGAAGCGCATTACACCGACGCGGACACCGCGGCGGACGCCCCCCCGGCAGAAGACGCCCCACCTCCCCGGCCAAGGGGCGAAGACCGGCACATGGAACTGGAGGTGGATCTCGAGGAAGCCGCCCTCGGGGGCTCTGCGGAAATCACCGTGGACGCTCGCGTCCCCTGCGCCCCCTGCGACGGAAGCGGACATCGCAGCTACGGGCGCACCACCATGTGCGGCGCCTGCCATGGCAGTGGACGCATCCGCAGTCCGCAGGGGCTGGAGCCCTGCCCGACCTGCAACGGGAGGGGCTACTTCACCGACACCCGCTGCAGCGAATGCGACGGGCGGGGCTGGCACCCGGCTGAACGCCAGCTGTCCGTCACCCTTCCCCCGGCGATGCTGCCCGGCGAAGAGTTGAGAATCGCCGGCCAGGGCGCCCCCGCACCCGACGGCGGCACGCCCGGCGACCTGTATCTCGCGCTCCGCGCCCGCCCCCACCCGCTGTTCCGCCTGGAAGGCCACGACCTGCACCTGTCCATGCCGGTCAGCGTATTCCGGGTCCTGGCCGGCGGCGAGATCCAGGTCCCCACGCTCGGCGCGCCCATCGACGTCCTGCTCCCCGAAAGCAGCACCGAAACCCGCATCGTGGTCCCCGGGGCCGGCTTTCCCGGGCGGCAGAAGCGGCTCGCGGGCAACCTCGTCGTGCACCTCCAGGTGCAATACCCGCGCTTCCTGACCAATGAACAGAAAGCCCTGCTGGAAATGGCCGACCAGGTGATGTCCCAACAGCTTGACGACCAGAGCCCCACCCTGGCCCGCTGGCGTGACCAGCAACGCACCAGCGCCTGAACGACATAACAACAAACACACGCAAAACCCTACAGAGCAATGCAGAACAAGACTCCTGAACTCCTCGCACCGGCCGGCTCCCTGGCCATGCTGGACACCGCCTTTGCCTTTGGTGCCAGTGCCATCTACGCGGGCCAGCCCCGCTACTCCCTGCGTGTCCGCAACAACGACTTCGGTGACATACCGGTGCTGGCCGACGGCATCCGCCGCGCCAGGGCCCTCGGCAAGAAGTTCTATGTCGTCGCCAACATCTACCCCCATGGGGCCAAGATCAAGACCTTCCTGAAGGATATCGCGCCAGTCATCGCCCTCCAGCCCGACGCCCTGATCATGTCGGATCCCGGCCTCATCCTGATGATCCGGGAGAACTTCCCTGAGATGCCCATCCACCTGTCGGTGCAGGCCAACACCGTCAATGCCGCCGCCGTGCGATTCTGGAAGATGGCCGGCATCTCGCGGGTGATCCTGTCCCGCGAACTCTCCCTCGACGAGATCAGCAGCATCCGCCAGGACAGCCCCGACACCGAGCTGGAAGTCTTCATCCACGGCGCCCTGTGCATCGCCTACTCCGGCCGCTGCCTGCTCTCCGGCTATTTCAATCACCGGGACCCCAACCAGGGCAGCTGCACCAATTCCTGCCGCTGGGACTTCAAGACTCACGAGGCCAGGACCTGCGGCGCCGGTGACGTGCACCTCATCGAGGAACCCCACAAGCGCGCCGGCGAGTACATGCCGATCGAAGAAGACGAGCACGGCACCTACATCCTCAACTCGAAGGACCTGCGTGCCATCGAGCACGTGCAGCGGCTGGTCGAGATCGGCATCGACTCCTTCAAGATCGAGGGCCGCACCAAGAGCCCCTACTACGTGGCGCGAACCTGCCAGGCCTACCGCCAGGCCATCGACGACGCGGTGGGCGGACGCGGCCTTGATCCGGCCCTGCTCGGACAGCTCGAAGGCCTGGCCAACCGGGGTTACACCGACGGCTTCTACCAGCGCCATACGCCCCACGAAACCCAGAACTACCTGCGCGGGCATTCCGAATCCGGACGCAGTCTGTATGTCGGCGACGTCGTGGGCTACGACGAAACCCGCGGCCTCGCCGAGATCGCCTCCAAAAACGCCTTCAGCGTAGGAGATCGCCTGGAGCTCATCCATCCGGCAGGCAACCGGGAGGTCCAGGTCACCCACATCGCCGACGCAAGCGGCCAGTCGATCCAGCGCGTTCCGGGCAGCGACCACCGTGCCTGGCTGCCCCTCCCTGCCGACAGCGTGGGAGCCTTCGTGGCGCGCTTCATCCAGGCGGCCTGACCCGCCTGAAGAATCTTGCATAAAGCGCTGAAATACTTCAGAATGCCGAATTCTCGGGTGGCCAAATTCACCACCCACGGACCCAAAGGATAAAGTGATGAAAGCCGATACCCATCCGAATTACACCGAAGTTCAAGTGACCTGCTCCTGCGGCAGCACCTTCACCACCCGTTCCACCATGGGCAAGCCCCAGTACCACGTGGAAGTGTGCTCCCTCTGCCACCCGTTCTACACCGGCAAGCAGAAGATCGTTGACACCGCCGGTCGCGTCGAGCGCTTCCGTCAAAAGTACGGTTCCGTTCAGCGCCTGGGCTAATCAGAGCGCAGTCGCCGGGATCGACCGAAAAAGGCAGCCACGGCTGCCTTTTTTGTTGCCTGAATCCTACCCGTCACGCCATGCACAACGACGCAGCCACCCGCTTCACCCTCCCCTCGCCCCTGACCGGCTGGCCACTAGCAGTGCTGCTGGCCGTTTACCTGCTGGTCGGCACCACCGGACACCTTCCCTGGCGGGGTGACGATCTGACCCATCTGGGGCCCATCCACGCGATGCTCCGCGGGGAAGGCTGGCTGCTGCCCGAGATTGCCGGCGAGATCTACCGGGATTCCGGTCCGCTTTACTACTGGCTTGGCGCCATCCTGGCCTCGGCACTCGGCTGGCTGATGCCGGTGCACGACGCAGCCCGCCTGGCCAGCAGCCTTTTCTGCGCCGCAACCCTCTACTGGACAGCCCTGGCCGCACGCCGGCTCTATGGCGAGAACGCGTTCGCCCCGGCCATCCTTCTCGGCATGGGCAGTCTTGGGCTGGTGGTGCACGCCCACGAAACCCAGCCGGCCCTGGCCCAGATTGCGGGGGTTGCCCTGTGCCTGTCCGGGGCCGTCAATATTGGCCGCCCGGGGCTGCAGGCCGGAGTCCAGACAGGGCTTGGCATCACCCTCGCCTTCCTGGCCGGCGGCCTCTCCGGCCTGATCCTGACCCTGCCCATCGTACTGGCCGCACCACTCCTTTGCCCCAGCTGCAGAACCCCCGGCGTATTCAAGAGCATCGCCCTGTGCGGCGGCATCGCCCTGCTCGCTGCAGGCCTGTGGCTCGGCGCCGTCGCCTTGCAGGCCCCGGTCGAGCCCGCGCGCTGGCTGCAGGAGGAGCTTCGGTCGATACGCCCCCATACGGACCACCTCGCCAGCCTGGGCAAGCTGCTGCAGCTCTTCGGCTGGTTTGCCTGGCCGCTGTGGCCGATCGCCGGCTGGGCGCTCTGGAAGAACCGCCACAACTGGACCACCCCGCAGGTCGCCGTCCCCCTGATCGCCAGCCTGTGCGCCATCCTGCTGGTGGCCACCACGGGCAACGGCCTGCGGCCCGCCGGTGCCCTGCCCCTGCTGCCCCCCCTCTGCCTTCTGGCCGCCTTCGGCGTCCAGAGCCTGCGCCGCGGTGCGGCCAATGCGTTCGACTGGTTCGGCGTGATGGCATTTCTTTTCTTCGGGCTGCTTGTCTGGCTGGTGTGGGGCGCGCTCCACTTTGGCTGGCCACCCGGCCTGGCCCGCCAGATCGTCAAGCTCGCACCGGAGTTCCCCCGTGGTGACTTCTGGACCGCCGCCATCATCGGTGTGCCGATCAGCGTCGCCCTGCTCCTGCTCCCCGCCGCAACTGAGCGCGTACCGACACGGGGCACCACCACCTGGGCGCTCGGCATGACGCTGCTGTGGTGCCTGGCCGTCGCCTTGCTGCAACCCTGGTTCGCCTACACAAAGAACTACCAGCCGATCGCCTCCAGCCTGCAGGGCGCCCTGGCAACCCAGCCGGAAGGCTGCATCAAGCGCCGCGGTCTTGGCGACACGCAGCGTGCAGCCCTGGACTACTTCTCAAATATCCGCACGGTGCGTTACAGCGCGAGCGACGACTGCCAGCTGCTGTTGACCTATGGCACAGCCAACAACAGCGGAAATGTCTCGAAGGAATGGGGGGTGCCGGTATGGGAACGGCGCCTGGGCGGTGGCCGCAAGGCAGAGGTGTTCCGCCTGTACCGGAAGAACTGAGCAGGACAAGTAAAAGGGGCCAACCCGCCGGGCGCCCCTCTGACCTTCAGCCTGTTTATTTGGACTGGGGAGTCTGGACGAAGATCTCGTCCGGCTTGGTCAACCCCAGCTCGAAGCGGGCACGCTCCTCGACGGCTTCGTAGCCGGTCTTGAGGTCACGAACCTCTGCCTCCAGGCCCGTATTGCGTTGCTCGAGCTTCAGATTGGCCTCCTTCTGGGAGGCCAGCTGCTTTTCTACTTCCCATACGCGCAGCCAGCCGCCCTTGCCGATCCACAAGGGATACTGCAAGAGAACGGCCAGCAGGGCCAGGATGAGGATGGGCCAGCGCATGACAATGAGCCAGCGTGCCGCACTCACGGCGGCACGCCTCGGCTCTCAACCCTGCAATCAGCGATTGCGCAGGTTGTAGAAGGCCGACAGGCCCGGGTAGAAGGCGGTATCGCCGAGATCTTCTTCGATCCGCAGCAGCTGGTTGTACTTGGAGATGCGGTCGGAGCGGGACAGGGAGCCGGTCTTGATCTGCATTGCATTGAGGCCCACCGCGATGTCGGCGATGGTGGAGTCCTCGGTCTCACCGGAGCGATGGGAGATCACCGCGGTGTAACCGGCGCGCTTGGCCATCTCGACAGCAGCAAAGGTCTCGGTCAGGGTGCCGATCTGGTTGATCTTGATCAGGATGGAGTTGGCGATGCCCTTGTCGATACCTTCCTTGAGGATGCGGGTGTTGGTCACGAACAGGTCGTCACCCACGATCTGCACCGTCTTGCCCAGGCGGTCGGTCAGCAGCTTCCAGCCCGCCCAGTCACCCTCGGCCATGCCGTCCTCGATGGAGATGATGGGGAATTTGTCCACCAGGGTCGCCAGGTAGTCGGTGAAGCCTTCGGAAGACAGGGACAGGCCTTCGCCGGACAGTTCGTACTTCCCGTTCTTGTAGAACTCGGAGGCAGCGCAGTCGAGGGCCAGCACGATGTCGCGACCCGGCTCGTAGCCGGCATTGGAGGCGGCTTCGAGGATCATGTTGAGGGCTTCGTCGGTGCCGGACACGTTGGGAGCAAAGCCGCCTTCGTCGCCGACGGTGGTCGGATAGCCCTTCTTGTCGGTGAGCTTCTTCAGGTGATGGAAGATCTCGGCGCCGCAGCGCAGGGCTTCACGGAAGCTCTTCACACCAACCGGCATGATCATGCATTCCTGGATGTCCAGGGAGTTGTTGGCGTGGGCACCGCCGTTGATGACGTTCATCATCGGCACCGGCATGGCCATGCCGCCGGAACCACCGAAGTAGCGGTACAGGGGCAGGCCTGCTTCCTCGGAAGCCGCCTTGGCCACGGCCATGGACACGGCCAGCAGCGCATTGGCGCCCAGGCGGGACTTGTTGTCGGTACCGTCGAGGTCGATCAGGGTCTTGTCGAGGAAGGACTGCTCTTCGGCGTCGAGGCCGATCAGCGCTTCGGAGATCTCGGTGTTGACGTTCTCCACCGCCTGCAGGACACCCTTGCCCAGGTAGCGGGCGGCATCGCCATCACGCAGTTCGATGGCTTCGCGGGAACCGGTGGAGGCACCGGACGGCACCGCGGCACGGCCCATCACGCCGGACTCGAGCAGCACATCGGCTTCAACGGTGGGGTTGCCGCGGGAATCGAGTACCTCGCGGGCAATGACATCAACAATTGCGCTCATGAACTTCCTCTTTCTTTAGCTGAATGCAAACCGGCGGCGCAGGGCCGCCCTTAACTTAAAACTGGGTTCGGCCCGGGCCGCTCAGGGCCGCAGTTCCTCGAAGCCTTCGGCCTTGACCAGCGCGTCGAGGGCCTTGAGGGTGGCCAGCAGGCTCTTGAGCCTGGGCAGGGGCCAGGCGTTGGGGCCATCGGAAAAGGCCTTGGCCGGATCCGGGTGGGTTTCCATGAACAGGCCGGAGATTCCCACCGCCACCGCCGCCCGGGCCAGCACGGGGACGAACTCCCGCTGGCCGCCGGACGACGTGCCCTGCCCGCCGGGCAGCTGCACCGAATGGGTGGCATCGAAGACCACCGGGCAGCCGGTCTCGCGCATGATCGCCAGGGAGCGCATGTCGGACACGAGGTTGTTGTAACCGAAGGAGGCACCCCGCTCGCAGACCATGATGTTGTCGGCGCCGCCATTGACTTCACGGGCCTTGTCCACCACGTTCTTCATGTCGCCCGGCGCCAGGAACTGGCCCTTCTTGATGTTCACCGGCTTGCCGCAGGACGCCACGGCATGGATGAAATCGGTCTGGCGGCACAGGAAGGCCGGCGTCTGCAGCACATCGACCACCGCCGCCACATGGGGCACTTCGGCTTCGTTGTGCACATCGGTGAGGACCGGCACGCCGACCTTCTCACGGACCTCGCCCAGGATCTCCAGCCCCCTCTCCATGCCCATCCCGCGGAAGGACTTGCCGGAGCTGCGGTTGGCCTTGTCGTAGCTGGACTTGTAGATGAACGGGATGTCCAGCTCGCCACAGATGTCCTTCAGGCGCGCAGCCGTATCGAAGGCCATCTCGCGGGACTCGATCACACAGGGCCCGGCGATCAGGAAGAAGGGCTTGTCGAGGCCGATGTCGAAGCCGCAGAGTTTCATGCTGTGTCCTTTCAGCCGGCCTGCTGGTGAGCCAGGGCCGCCTTCACGAAGGCCGTGAACAGGGGATGACCGTTACGCGGATTGGAGGTGAACTCCGGGTGGAACTGGCAGCCGACGAACCACGGATGCACTTCGGTGGGCAGCTCGATCATCTCGCACAGGTCGGTACCCGGCGCACGGCCGGCCACGCGCAGCCCCTGCTCCTCGAGACGGGCCAGCAGGGTGTTGTTGACCTCGTAGCGATGGCGGTGGCGCTCGGTGATCTCGGGCTTGCCATAGACCTCACGGGCCAGCGAGCCCTCGGTCAGGTGGCAGACCTGGCCGCCGAGGCGCATGGTGCCGCCCAGGTCGGAGTCCTCGCCGCGCTTTTCGATCTTGCCGGAGGCATCGAGCCACTCGGTGATCAGACCGATCACCGGGTAATCGGTGTGACGGTCGAACTCGGTGCTGTGGGCTGCACTCATGCCGGCCACGTCACGGGCGAACTCGACCACCGCCAGCTGCATGCCCAGACAGATGCCCAGGTAAGGCACCTTGTTCTCGCGGGCGTAGCGGATCGCCGCGATCTTGCCCTCGGTACCCCGTCGGCCGAAACCGCCCGGCACCAGGATGGCATCCATGGACTTGAGCGCCCCGCAGCCATCCTTCTCGATGTCCTCGGAGTCCAGATAGTGGATGTTCACCTTGCTGCGGGTGTGCATGCCCGCATGGTTGAGGGCTTCGATGAGGGACTTGTACGACTCGGTGAGGTCGACGTACTTGCCCACGAAGGCGATGTTCAGGTTGTGCTGGGGATTGTTCAGCGCGTCGAGCAGGCGCTCCCAGATGGACAGGTCGGCGGCGCGGGCCAGGATGCCGAGCTTGTGGCAGACGATCTCGTCCAGCATCTGGTCGTGCAGCATGCCCGGGATGCGGTAGATGGAGTCTGCATCCAGGCACTCGATGACCGCCTCGGGCATCACGTTGCAGAACAGCGCGATCTTGCGGCGCTCGTCAGCCGGCACGGAGCGGTCGGCACGGCACAGCAGGATGTCGGGCTGGATGCCGATCTCGCGCAACTCCTTGACCGAGTGCTGGGTCGGCTTGGTCTTCAGCTCGCCGGCCGTCGGGATGTAGGGAAGCAGCGTGAGATGGATGAAACAGGTGCCCTGGCGGCCTTCCTCGATGCCCATCTGGCGGATGGCTTCCAGGAACGGCAGGGACTCGATGTCACCCACGGTGCCGCCCACTTCGACGATGGCCACGTCGGCGCCTTCGGCGCCACGCTTGACGTAGGTCTTGATCTCGTCGGTGATGTGGGGGATGACCTGGACGGTCTTGCCCAGGTATTCGCCGCGCCGCTCCTTCTTGATCACCGCCTCGTAGATCTGGCCGGTGGTGAAGTTGTTGCGCTTGCTCATTTTGGCGCTGGTGAAGCGCTCGTAGTGGCCGAGGTCGAGGTCGGTCTCGGCACCATCCTCGGTCACGAAGACTTCCCCATGTTGGAAGGGACTCATCGTGCCGGGGTCGACGTTGATGTAGGGATCGAGCTTGAGGTGGGTAACCTTGATGCCGCGGGATTCGAGAATCGCCCCGAGGGAGGCGGCGGCGATGCCCTTGCCCAGAGAGGACACGACACCACCGGTAACGAAGACGTATTTGGTCATGACACGGGGGACTTCTGGAAAGGGGAATGATAGCCGATTCAGCCCCCTTTCTTCAACGGGAGATGCCCTCCAAAGAGCGTGGCAGACCGGCCCCAGGGCACACATGGCGCCGCAGGGCCAGGTTTTCGGCCTCAATTATCCCGGATGAAATCCCGGTTCACCTCACGGAACAGATCGTTGGCGCTGCGCTTGAGCCACTCGAAGGCCACCATCTCGCGGGTCACGATCTCCACCCCGTGGGCACGCATCCGCGCCAGTGCGGCTTCGCGGTCGGCGGGCTTGCGCGAGCCGACGGCATCGGCGACCACGAAGACCTCCTTGCCCTGCCAGCGCAGCTCGAGCACGGTCTGCATCACACAGACATGGGCCTCGGTACCCACCACCACCACCTGGCGCCTGGCCTCGACCGCAGTACCGGCCAGGCAGCCGTCGGCGACACAGGAGAAGTGGACCTTCTCGACCACCGACCCGCCCGCCGCCTCCAGCAGCGCCGGAGTGGTGCGCCCCAGGCCGGCCGGGTACTGCTCCGACACGACGACCGGCACCCCGAGCCGCCGCGCCACGCCCGCCAGCCAGATGCAGTTGCGCAACACGCTGTCCCCCTCGTTGATGGACGGCAGGAGGCGCTCCTGCACGTCCACCACCAGCAAGGACGACTTTCCGCTATCCATCAACATGTGGGCGACTCCTGTCAGGACTGCAGCTCGGAGCGGTCGCGGAACTGTTCCAGCGCCGCCGGATTGGCCAGCGCTTCGACGTTCTTGACCGGCTGGTTGTGCACCACCGAGCGGACCGCCAGCTCGACGATCTTGCCGCTCTTGGTGCGCGGGATATCCTCCACCTGCACCACCCTGGCCGGCACATGGCGCGGGGTGGTGTTGTCGCGGATGGTACGGCGGATCCTGTCCGTCAACGCATCATCCAGCGCCAGACCTTCGCGCAACTTGACGAAGAGCACGACCCGCACATCGCTGGCATCACCCGGCGGCCATTGCTGGCCGATCACCAGGGACTCGAGCACCTCCTCGAGCTTCTCCACCTGGCGATAGATCTCCGCCGTGCCGATACGCACGCCGCCCGGGTTGAGGGTTGCGTCCGAACGGCCATAGATGATCAGACCGTCGTGGACCGTGATCTCCGAGTAGTCGCCATGACACCAGATGTTCTCGAAGCGCTCGAAATAGGCAGCCCGGTAACGGGCCCCGTCCGGATCATTCCAGAAGCCGATGGGCATCACCGGGAAGGGGCGGGTACACACCAGCTCGCCCTTCTCGCTGCGCACCGGAACACCGCTCTCGTCGAACACATCCACCGCCATGCCGAGGCCCTTGCACTGGATCTCGCCGGACCACACCGGCAGGGTCGGGTTGCCCAGCACGAAACAGGAAATGATGTCCGTACCACCGGAAATCGAGGACAGGCACAGATCCGCCTTGATCTCCCGATACACGTACTCAAAGCCCTCCGGCACCAGCGGACTGCCGGTCGAGAAGATGGCCCGCAGGGCCGACAGGTCGTGAGTCTGCCCTGGCTTGAGGCCTGCTTTGGCGATGCCGTCGATGAACTTGGCGGAGGTACCAAGATGCGTCATGGCCTCGGCCTGCGCGTAGTCGAAGATGATCGCGCCATTACCGATCATCGGCGAGCCATCGTAGAGCAGCAGCGTCGCCCCCGCCGCCAGGCCCGACACCAGCCAGTTCCACATCATCCAGCCACAGGTAGTGAAGTAGAACACCCGGTCGCCAGGCTTCACGTCGCCGTGCAGGCGATGCTCCTTGATGTGCTGCAGCAGGGCGCCGCCGGCGCAATGGACGATGCACTTGGGCACCCCGGTGGTGCCCGAGGAATACATGATGTACAGCGGGTGATCGAAGGGCAGCCGGACAAACGGAATCTCGGTGACAGCCAGGAAAGGCTTCACGAAATCGGCAAGCACCCGCGCATGATGCACATGGGAAAGGTCGTGCTTCGCGTGCACATAGGGCACCACCACCACCCTCTTGACCGAGGGCAGGCCATCGGTGATGGCGGCCAGGCGATCCATGCAATCGACGATCTTGCCGTTGTAGTAGTAACCGTCCACGGCCACCAGCACCTTGGGTTCGATCTGGCCGAAGCGGTCCAGCACGCCCTGCACACCAAAGTCCGGCGAGGCCGAAGAGAAGATGGCGCCGATGCTCGCCGCGGCAAGCATGACGATGATGGTTTCCGGCAGGTTCGGCATCCAGGCCGCGACGCGATCGCCCTGCCCCACCCCCATCTCCCTCAGGGCAGCTGCGAAGTGCGCCACCTGGCGGTACAAGTCCCCGTGGGACATACGGTTCTTGACCCGGTCCTCACCCCAGAAGACCAGGGCGTCCGAATCATCCCTGCTGCGCAGCAGGTTCTCGGCAAAGTTCAGGCGGGCCTGCGGAAACCAGCGGGCGCCCGGCATGCGGGTCCCCTGCTCGAGGACTACCTCGCCCCGTTCACCGACGATCGCGCCATAGTCCCACAAGGACAGCCAGAACTCTTCGGGGTGCGCCACGGACCAGGCGTGGAGCGCCGGATAATCGGGCAGCGAACGCCCCCAGCGGGCTTCGGCATCCCGGCTGAAGGTGGTGATATTGGCTGCGGCAATGCGCTCGGCGCCAGGGCGCCACAGCGGCTCGGTGGCAACTGCATAACTCATCGGCTATCTCCTCAACATTTTTTATTTTCAATCGGGATCCCCTTCCGGATCCATTCGGCCTCACGGCCCTTGCTAGCTTACCTTGGCCCGCAGGGTTTCCGGGATAGGGGCCGACTTGCCGGTACGCGGATCCATCCACACGACCTTGGCCGCCCCCTCGGCATAGAGGCGCTCATCCCCCTCCACATAGAGTTCGTACCAGGTCATTACGCTGCTGCGGCCGGGCTCTCCGGCAAACACCTTGATGATGACCGTGGCCGGATAGTTCACCGGCAACAGGAAGGTACAACTGGCATTGATGATCACCGCCCCGCTTTCAGACTGGGGGCTCACGATGAAGCCCTCGTTCTCGATCCACTCCACCCGTGCCTGCTCGAAGAAGCGGAAATAGACGGTGTTATTGACGTGCCCGTAGAAATCCATATCCCCCCAGCGGACGGCAATCCGGGAGGTGTGCTGGAGCTTTTTCCGAGGCGTCTGGGAGCTTGGTTCCAGATTCATGATGCGCAGTCTCCTTGATGGAATGATTTCTTGTTCATCGACTCCGGAGGGCCGGGCGCAACCCCCTCCCACCGGAATCCGGGTCAATGTAACATACGCCTGCGTATGTTCAGATCACCTGCGCACCGCCCCCCATCCGGGATTGCCCCGGATCGCCTGGAGGAGTTACCCTTCGACAGTTCGGGCGGATCAAAACAAGTCCAATATTCTCAGGAGGAGGCAGCATATGGAACGTGATTCCATGGAATTCGATGTCCTTATCGTCGGTGGCGGCCCCGCAGGCCTGGCTGCAGCGATCCGGCTCAAACAGCTCGCGGCGGAAAAAGGGCAGGACTTCTCGGTCTGCCTGATCGAAAAGGCCGCCGAGATCGGCGCCCACATTCTCTCCGGCGCGGTGCTCGACCCCCGCGCCCTCAACGAGCTGATTCCCGACTGGAAGGAAAAGGGCGCGCCCCTCAATACCCCGGTCTCGGAAGACCGTGTCATTTTCCTCTCCGAGAGCGCTGGCCGCCAGATCCCCAACGGACTTCTCCCGGACGCCTTCCACAATGAGGGCAACTACATCGTCCGCCTCGGCAATCTGGTCAAATGGCTCGGCGAACAAGCCGAAGCGGCCGGCGTCGAGGTGTACCCCGGCTTCGCCGGCGCCGAAATCCTGTTCGACGACAAGGGCGCGGTGGCCGGCGTCATCACCGGCGACATGGGCGTCCTCAAGGACGGCACCCAGGGGCCCAACTTCCAGCCCGGCATGGAACTGCGCGCCAAATACACGCTGTTCGCAGAAGGCTGCCGCGGCCACCTGGGCAAGCAGCTCGAAGCGAAGTTCAACCTGCGCAAGGACGCCGACCCGCAGACCTACGGCATCGGCATCAAGGAATTGTGGGAGATCCCCGAGGGCCAGCACGTACCCGGACTGGTCGTGCACACCGCCGGCTGGCCGATGGACACCGCCACCTATGGCGGCGGCTTCTGCTATCACCTGGAGGACAGGCTGGTAGCCGTGGGCTTCGTGGTGGGTCTCAACTACAGCAACCCCTACCTGTCGCCCTTCGAGGAATTCCAGCGCTACAAGACCCACCCCGAGATCCGCAAGTACCTCGAGGGCGGCAAGCGCCTCGCCTACGGCGCCCGGGCCATCGCAGCCGGCGGCCTGCAGAGCCAGCCGAAGCTGGTCTTTGCCGGCGGCGCCCTGATCGGTGACGATGCGGGCTTCCTCAACGCGGCCCGCATCAAGGGCTCCCATGCCGCCATGAAGTCCGGCATGCTGGCCGCCGAGGCCGCCTACGACGCCCTCGCCGCCGAACGTGCGCAGGACGAGCTCGACGCCTTCCCGGCCGCCTTCAAGGCCAGCTGGCTCCACGCCGAACTCCACAAGACCCGCAACTTCAAGCCTTACATGAAGAAGGGTCTGTGGCTGGGCTCCTTCCTCTTCGGCGCCGAGCAGAAGCTCTTCGGCGGCAACGTGCCCTGGACCCTCCACAACAGTGCCGACCACACCACCCTGCGGCCAGCCGCCGAGTGCAGCCCGATCGCCTACCCCAAGCCCGACGGCAAGCTGACTTTCGACCGCCTCTCCTCGGTGTTCCTGTCCAACACCAACCACGAGGAAGACGAGCCCTGCCACCTGCAGCTCAAGAATGCCGCCGTGCCCATCTCCATCAACCTGGTCAAGTACGACGCGCCCGAACAGCGCTACTGCCCGGCTGGCGTCTATGAGATCGTGCGCAGCGCCGAGGGTGACAACCCGCATCTGCAGATCAACGCGCAGAACTGCGTGCACTGCAAGACCTGCGACATCAAGGACCCGACCCAGAACATCAACTGGGTCGTCCCCCAAGGTGGCGAAGGCCCGATCTACCAGGGCATGTAAGACGTCCGATACCTCCCGGCCCTCCTGCACAGGGTCCTGCCCAAGGCGCCACCAGCGTGGGCCGCTGGGGTCGGGAGCACACACAAGCCATGGCAGGATGACACTCAAAATCAATTCCGGACTGCTGCAGCAACTGCAGCAGCGCGCGGGCATCACCGACCTGCAGGAACTCGACGCCGCCCTCGAGGCCTTGCAGGCGGCGGCACCCGACGGCGCCGCGGGCCGCCTGGCGGCGGCGCTCCCCGACCTCCTGGAGCACCTCAGCCGCAACGCCGAGTTGCGCGAGCAGGAGCTGCAGCTCACCGAGGCCCTGTTCGAGACCATTCCGATCCCCATCTACATCAAGGACCGGAATGCCCGCTACCTGCGTTTCAACCGGGCCTTCGAGACGCTCTCGGGCATAGACCGCAAGCAGTGGCTCGGCCGTAACGCCTATGAGGTGATGAGCGACGAGGATGCCCGCCTGCATGACGAGCTGGACCGCCAGCTGTTGCGTGACGGAGGCACCCAGGACTTCGAATGCCGCCTCCAGTACGGCAGCGACGGGCTCACCGCCCAGATCCGCAAGGTGGCGCTTAGGGATAGCGAACAGAGGATCATCGGACTGATCGGGACGATCTTCGACATCACGCCACGCAAGCAGGCCGAGGAAGCCATGCGCCAGGCCAAGGAAGCTGCCGAGGCCGCCAACCGGGCCAAGAGCAACTTCCTGGCCAACATGAGCCATGAGATCCGCACCCCGATGAACGGCATCCTGGGGATGACCGAGCTGGCCCTGGATACCGACCTGAACGAGGAGCAGCGTGAATACCTGCAACTGGTCCAGACCTCGGCCGACTCCCTGCTGGCCATCATCAACGACATTCTCGACTTCTCGAAGATCGAAGCCGGCAAGCTCCTCATCGAATCCATCGAGTTCGACGTCCATCGCACCGTAACCGACGCGGTCAAGTCGATCGCCCTGAAGGCCTGCGAAAAGAAGCTGGAACTGATCTGCGATATCGACGCCGACGTTCCACGCTTCCTGCAGGGTGATCCGGGCCGCCTGCGCCAGGTGGTGCTGAACCTGATCGGCAACGCCATCAAGTTCACGCCAGCAGGAGAGATCGGTCTCAAGCTGGCAACGACCACAGGCAACGCCGGGGAACGCCTGCTGCAGTTCGAGGTGCGCGACACCGGCATCGGCATCCCTGCCGACAAGCTCGGGCGCATCTTCGATGCCTTTGCCCAGGAAGACAGCTCAACCACGCGCCGCTTCGGCGGCACCGGCCTGGGCCTTTCGATATGCCGTCGCCTGGTCCAGGCCATGGGCGGCAGCATCTCCGTGGACAGCACCCAGGGCACAGGCAGCTGCTTCCGCTTCACCCTCCCCCTCCATCCCGCGGCCGACGCCCATCCGCAGGCAGGGCAGGCATCCGGCACGCCGCTGGCGGGGCTGAGGGTGCTGGTGGTGGACGACCACCCCACCAACCGGACGATTCTCCAGAAGACCCTCGCGGACATCGGCGCAACAAGCCGCGGCGTCGAGTGTGGCGACGCGGCGATCAGTGCGCTTCAGGCTGCCGCGGGCGCAGGCGCGCCCTTCGACGTGGCCCTGCTCGACGCCAGCATGCCCGGCGAGGACGGCTTCGGCCTCGCCGGCCGGATCCTGGCCCAGGCAGGCATCCCCAGCCCCGTGCTCGTCCTGCTGTCCTCGGTCGGCCTCAAGGGAGACGCCGCACGCTGCCGCGAAATCGGCATCGACGGCTACCTGACTCGGCCGGCAACCCGTGACGAGATCCATCAAGTCCTCGAGCAGATCCTCGCCAAGGCCACCTCGCCCGCCCTGTCCGCCACGCTGGTGACCCGCCACGCGCTGGCCGAGGGCAGCCCCGGCATGCTCCGGGTCTTGCTGGCGGAGGACCATCCGGTGAACCAGAAGCTCGTCATCGGCCTTCTTGAAAAACTGGGGCACCGGGTCAGCATTGCAGCCAACGGCCTCGAGGCCCTCCATCTGCTGGAAGCCCCTGGCCAGCGACACGACCTCATCCTGATGGACATGCAGATGCCGGATATGGATGGTCTGGCCTGCACGCAGGAGATCCGCCGCCGCGGCATCACGACGCCCATCATCGCCCTGACCGCCAATGCGCAGGAGAGCGACCGCCGGATCTGCCTGGATGCCGGCATGGACGACTTCCTGCCCAAGCCCATCCAGGCCCGGGCCCTGCGCGACATGCTGCGGCGTCACGCAGGTGCGGCGGCGCTGCCGGCGGGCATTCACGAGACCTTCGATTACGTGAAGGCGCTCAGGGAAGCCGACCAGGAGATCATTGCCCTGATCGGCATGCAGCTGCTCGCCCAACTGCCGGAAGACCTGCGCAAGCTGCGCGCGGCCCTGGCCGCGCAGGACAGCCAGGCGGTCCTGCGCCACGCCCACGCACTGCGCGGGCTGGTCGGAGTGATGGGCGCCGACCCCGTTGCGAAGCTGCTGGCGAACATCGAAGAGCAGGCCCGCCAGGCCTGCCTGGATGGCCTGGAGATCGACCTCGACGCCCTTGAGCAGGAGCTCTCATCCTTCGGCCAGGCACTGGCCAGCACCGCGGGCTGAAGAAGAACAGGGGAGCATGGCTCCCCTGTTCTTCTTCAGCGGCCGGCCTCGCCGGAAGGGCCTGTCAGCCCACCCACTTGCGGGCGTTGCGGAACATCCGCAGCCACGGCGAGTCTTCGCCCAGATCAGCCGGATGCCAGCTCATCTGCACCGTACGGGCGGTACGTTCCGGGTGCGGCATCATGATGGTGAAACGGCCGTCCGGGGTGGTCAGGCCGGTGATGCCGGCAGGCGAACCGTTCGGGTTGAACGGGTAGCGCTCGGCCACCGCACCGCTGTTGTCCACGTAGCGCAGGGCCACCCGGGCATTGTCCTGGGCATCGACGCCGGCGAACACCGCGCGCCCCTCGCCGTGGGACACCACGATGGGCATGCGGCTGCCGGCCATGCCGGCCAGCAGGATGGAGGGACTGTCCTGCACCTCCACCATCACGAAGCGGGCCTCGAACTGCTCGCTGCGGTTGCGCTGGAAGCGCGGCCAGGCTTCGGCACCAGGGATGATCTCGGCCAGGTTGGACATCATCTGGCAGCCGTTGCAGACGCCCAGCGCGAAGATGTCGTCGCGCTTGAAGAAGGTCTCGAACTGCTCGCGCAGCGCCGGATTGAACAGGATCGACTTGGCCCAGCCCTGCCCCGCCCCCAGCACGTCGCCGTAGGAGAAACCACCGCAGGCGGCCAGGCCCTTGAAGCCGGACAGATGCACGCGACCGGCCTGCAGGTCGGACATGTGCACGTCGAAGGGTGCAAAGCCGGCCCGCTCGAAGGCGGCCGCCATCTCGGCCTGGGAGTTCACCCCCTGCTCGCGCAGGATGGCCACCTTCGGCCGGGCACCGGTGGCGATGAAAGGCGCGGCGATGTCCTCGGCCGGATCGTAGCTGAGGGACACCGACAGGCCCGGATTGGTGTTGTCGGCCAGGGCCTCGAACTCCTCACGGGCACAGTCGGCGTCATCGCGCAGGCGGGCGATCTGGTAGCTGGTCTCGGACCAGGTCTGCAGCAGCTCGGCGCGGGGCGCGCTGAACATCAGCTTGGCATTGCGCCAGAAACGCAGCTCGTCCCGGTCGTTGGGTTCGCCAACGAAGTGGTAGGACAGGCTGGCGGCACGCAGGGCCTCGGTGAAGCGGCTGCGGTCGGCGCGGCGGATCTGGATCACGGCGCCCAGCTCTTCGGCGAACAAGGCCTTGAAGAGCATGTCGTTGAAGCGGCCCTTGAGGGAGTCCGGACGCTTGTCCAGACCGTCCACGTCATTCATGTACTGATCGTAGGCCACCGTGTCGAGCAGCACCGACAGGCCGCACTTGGAGGCGAAGGCCATCTCGCAGAGGGTCGCGAAGAGGCCGCCATCGGCGCGGTCGTGGTAGGCCAGGATCAGGTCGTCCTTGCGCCACTGCTGGATCAGGTCGAAGAAGGCCTTGAGCTGGCCGGCGTCCACGTCGGGGGCGTGCTCGGCCACCGAGTTGTAGGCCTGGGCCAGCACCGAGCCGCCGAGGCGGTTGGCGTTGTTGCCCAGATCGATCAGCAACAGCTCGGTCTCGACGCCCTCGGGGAACTGCAGCTGGGGCGTCAGGGTGCGGCGGACGTCCTGTACCGGCGCAAAGCCGGTGACGATCAGGGACAGGGGCGACACCACCTGCTTGTCCTCGCCCTCCTCGCTCCAGGCGGTACGCATGGACAGGGAGTCCTTGCCCACCGGAATGGCGATGCCGGCCTGCTGGCAGAACTGGGAGACCGCCTCGACGGTCTTGTACAGCTTGACGTCCTCACCGCGGTGGCCGGCAGCGGCCATCCAGTTGGCGGAGAGCTTCACGTCACCCAGGCTGCGGATGTCGGCGGCGGCGATATTGGTGATGGCCTCACCGATGGCCATGCGGCCGGAGGCCGGTGCATCGAGGGTGGCCACCGGGGTGCGCTCGCCCATGGCGAAGGCCTCGCCCAGGTAGCCCTGGTAGCTCATGGTGGTGACGGCCACATCGGCCACCGGGATCTGCCACGGACCGACCATCTGGTCGCGGGCGGTCATGCCGCCGACGGAGCGGTCGCCGATGGTGATCAGGAAGTTCTTGCTGGCCACCGCCGGCATGCGCAGCACGCGGCGGCAGGCGTCGGCCAGGTCGATGTCGGTGACGTCGAAGGGCGGCACGAAGACCTGGCGGCTGGACACATTGCGGGTCATCTTGGGCGGCTTGCCCAGCAGGACCTGCATCTCCATGTCCACCGCGTTGTTGTCGAAATGGCGGTCGGAGACCACCAGCTGGCCATCGTCCGAGGCCGTGCCGACCACCGCAAACGGGCAGCGCTCGCGCTCGCAGATGGCCTTGAAGACCCCCAGGCTCTCCGGCGCAATCGCCAGCACATAGCGCTCCTGGGACTCGTTCGACCAGATCTCCCGCGGGCTCATGCCCGGCTCTTCGATGTGCACCTCGCGCAGCTCGAAGTGCGCGCCCAGTTCGGCGGAGTCCGCCAGTTCGGGGAAGGCGTTGGACAGGCCGCCGGCGCCGACGTCGTGGATCGACAGGATGGGGTTGGCGTCACCCTTCTGCCAGCAGGCGTCGATGACCTCCTGGCAACGGCGCTGGATCTCCGGATTGCCGCGCTGCACGGAAGCGAAGTCCAGGTCGGCGGTGTTGGTGCCGGTGGCCATCGAGGAGGCGGCGCCGCCGCCCAGGCCGATCAGCATGCCGGGGCCGCCCAGCTGGATCAGCAGGGTGCCGGGGCCGAACTTGATCTTGAAGGACTGCTGGTCCTGGATGGAACCCAGGCCGCCGGCGATCATGATGGGCTTGTGGTAGCCCCGCACCTCGTCCTGCACGCTCTGCTGGAAGGTACGGAAATAGCCGGTCAGGTTGGGACGGCCGAACTCGTTGTTGAAGGCGGCCGCACCCAGCGGGCCTTCGATCATGATGTCCAGCGCCGAGGCGATGCGCTCGGGCTTGCCGTAGGCCTCTTCCCAGGGCTGCTCGAAGCCGGGGATCTCCAGGTTGGACACCGAGAAACCGGCCAGGCCGGCCTTGGGCTTGGAGCCGCGGCCGGTGGCGCCTTCGTCGCGGATCTCGCCGCCGGAGCCGGTGGAGGCACCCGGGAAGGGGGAGATCGCAGTCGGGTGGTTGTGGGTCTCGACCTTGGCCAGGATGTGGGTCAACTCGTCGCGGTACTTCCAGGCGCCCTCGGCGTCCGGGTAGAGCTTGGCGACGGTGGCCCCCTCGATCACCGAGGCGTTGTCGGAGTAAGCCACCACCGTGCCCTCCGGATGGGCCTTGTGGGTCTCGCGGATCATCCCGAACAGGGTCTTGTCCATCGGCCGGCCGTCGATCACCCAGTCGGCGTTGAAGATCTTGTGGCGGCAGTGCTCGGAGTTCGCCTGGGCAAACATCATCAGCTCCACATCGGTAGGGTTGCGCCCGATGCGGCTGAAGTTGTCCACCAGGTAGTCGATCTCGTCCTCGGACAGGGCCAGGCCCAGCTCGCTGTTGGCGACCACCAGGGCGTCACGGCCCTGCTCGATGATCGCCACCGTGGTGAGCGGCTGGGGTGCGTAATGATGGAACAGCGCGTGGGCGGCGTCCGGATTGTCCAGCACCGACTCGGTCATGCGGTCGTGGATGGCCGGCAGCACCGCCTCCCGGTCGCGGGCATCGAGACCGCCGCGCAGCTCGAAACTGAGGGCGGTACCCCGTTCGACCCGCACGATCTTGTCGAAACCGCACTGGTGGGCAATATCGGTCGCCTTCGACGACCAGGGCGAAATGGTGCCCAGGCGCGGCGTGACCAGCAGCATGCTGCCGGCCGGCGCGGCGCCTTCGGCATGTGCCCCCAGCAGATCCACCAGCCGGGCCAGCTCGTCGGCCGTCAGCGGCGCGGTCAGCTCGGCGAAATACCAGTGCTCGGCAGCCAGGCCCTTGAGGCGCGGCAACACGGTTTTGACGGACTCGGTGAGGTGGGCGAGGCGGGAAGCGGAGACCGCGGGCGCACCGCGCAGCTTGAGGATTTCGGACATGGCAGGGATGGGCACGAAGGAATGACCGGCCCCCCGACAGCTGGCGAACCGCCGGCAGGGCATCTGGAAAGCGCGGGATTATACCCGAGGTGGCGGGCTCCTCCGACCTTCCTACGTCATCGCCGGGCCGCCCCAAGGTGAAAGCGCCCCCTCGGGGGGCAGCGAGCCGCAGGGCGGGGAGCGTGGGGGCCCCCTTCACCGCCGGGCCGGGCTACCCATTGCGGGCTTCACCACAGGCCTTTGTCATTAAGACCGTGCAATAATTCACGGCTTGTTGGATTTGCGGACCATGTTGCCATGTCCTCCCGCCGCGCCCGCCCCCAGTCCTACCGCCCCACCCTCCTGCTGTGGGCGCTCACCGCCGGGTTCTGCATCGCAGAAGCCTGCCTCCTCTTCCTGACCTACCGGCACACCCTCGAGTACCGCCAGCTGTCGGCACAGGTCGGGCTTGTCCAGCAAGGCTCGGCGTTCGCCTATCAGCTCTCGGCAACGCCCGCCATCCATCCTGCCGACGACCCCCGCCAACGCTGGTTGACCAACCTGCTGCGCGGCCTGCTGGCGGGCGGCACGCCGCTGCACACCCTTGAGAACATCCGCGTCGCAGCCGGGCCGGTGGAAGGGCAGGAGGCCCGGCGCATTCTTGCCGAACTCAATGCGCACTGGAGCGCCATCACCAGCCAGGCGCCCCTCGCTGCGGGCGGTCCGGACGGGACGACCGAGCTCGAAGTCGAGCGCGCCAGCCGCCTTGCGATTGAACTGTCTGCCATCGGCCCCGGCATGAGCCAGCTCACCGGGCACCTGACCCGCCAGCGCGACGAAGCCGTCCGTCTGGCGGACCTGTTTGCCCTCCTGGCGCTGGGGACGGGCCTGCTCGCCTGCGTGGTCGTCGGCGCCCTGCTCCTGCAGCAGCGTCGCCGCTCGGAACGCTCCGGCAGGCTGATGCGCTCGATGATGAACCAGATCGGCGCGGGGGTGTGCATCCTTGGCAGCACCGACAAGATTGCGGATGCCAACCGGGCGGCCTGCCGCATGCTCGGACGCCCCCGCAAGGCCCTGCGCGGCCGTCGCCTGGACGAGATCCTGAGCCTGCACGACGGGGTCTGGACCGGTGAGCGACCGGACGGCCTGCCCCTTGCCATCGAGCGGATCCCCGGCGTCATCGAAGGCTACAAGGGCCCGCTGCGGATCATGACCCTGCTCGACGTCACGGCCCGCCACCTCACCAACGAATGCCTGCAGCACCTGGCCCACCACGACCCGCTGACCGGCCTGCCCAACCGCGGCTTCCTGGCACCGCACTTCCACAAGGAACTGCAGCGCTGCGAGGAGAACAAGTCGATGCTGGGCGTGGCCGTGCTCGACCTGGACGGCTTCAAGCCCATCAACGACACCTACGGCCACGCCATCGGCGACGCGCTGCTGGTGCAGATCTCCCAGCGCCTGGGCGCAGCCCTGCGCAATGGCGACGTGATCGCCCGCATCGGCGGCGATGAGTTCGCCGGCGTTTTCCCGGACATCAACAACCGGGACACCTTGAACTTCCTGGGCGAGCGCCTGCTCGGCATCTTCTCCCACCCCTTCCACATCCAGGGCCAGCTCATCACCATCGGCGGCAGCATCGGACTGGCGATCGCCCCCGAGGACGGCATGGACCAGGACAGCCTGCTGAAGGCCGCCGACGCCGCCATGTACCGGGCCAAGCACGACGGACGCCCCACCCTCCGGCTGGCCAGCATCGCAGGCGACAGCGTGGCGGCCTGAGCCCGGTCGCCCGGTGCGATCCGCCAAGCGGCTCGGCCGAGCCCGGCGCGATCGGGTAACATAGCGCGCTTTGTCGCCGCCCTACTCCCGCACTTCCCTTGCACTCCTTTCCCAACGACGATCCGGACGCCTTCCCGCAGCCCGTCGCCGAGGCCTTCCCGGTCCGCTGGGCATTGGCGCCTCCGGCGATCCTGGCCATGCTGGCAGTGGCCATCTTCCTGGGCGGCTACAACCAGGCGCTGTTCCTGCATGCCAACCGGCTCCTCGCCGACGCCGCATCGCCCGCGATCTGGTCGGCGATCACCCTGAGCGGCTCGGTGCTGGGCGCCCTCGCCCTGCTCGCCCCCAGCCTCAAGACCCGCCCGCGCCTGCTCGCCGCTGCCTTCCTTGGCGCACCGCTGGCCACCTTGTTCAGTGAAGGCGGCAAGCAGGCCTTCGACTTGATGCGCCCTGCCGGCGTGCTCGCCGCGGAGAGCTTCCACCTCATCGGCCAGAAGCTGTACGTGCATAGCTTCCCCTCCGGCCATGCCACCACCGCCGGCCTGGCCGCCGCCGTGATCGTGCTGGCCTGGCCCGAGCCGGCCGGCCGCCTGCGTGCTGCCATCGGTGGCCTGCTGGCCGCCACCCTGGTCATCCTGTCGCGCATCGCGGTGGGCGCCCACTGGCCCCTCGACGTGCTGGTCGGCGCAGCAGGTGGCTGGACATGCGGCGCCTTCGGCGTGTGGCTGTCGGGCCGCCTGCGCTTCTGGCAACGCCCCGGCGGCGTGCGCGTGATGGCCACCATCGTGCTGTCCACCAGCCTGGCCCTCCTCTTCGTCAAGCTCGGCTACCCGGACGCCCACCTCTACCAGATCGGCCTTGGCGCCTGGGGTATCGGTGGAGCCGCGGCAGCCTTGATGCGTGATCGGGAAACCTCCTCATGAACCTGAAACGCCTCCTCGCCGTCGCCGTCTCCCTGGCCCTGCTCGTCTGGCTGCTTGCCGACGGACGCTGGCGCGGTGTCGGCGAACTGCTCGGACGCCTTGACGCACCCTCCCTCGGGCTGGCCATGGCGGGTTTCGCCCTGTCCTACTGTCTGCGCGCCCTGCGTGTCTTCGACGAGTTCCGCGCGCAGGCTGCAGGCCGCTTCGGCGCCTGCCTGCGCATCGTCCTGGTGCACAACGCCATGGTCAACGTACTGCCCTTTCGCGGCGGCGAAGCGGCCTTTCCGCTGCTCCTGCGCCAGACCTTCGGCGTGGCCCTGCCCCGCGCGGTGGCGTCGCTGTTCTGGTTCCGCCTGCAGGACGCCTTCGTGGTGATGGCCCTGGCGGCGCTGGTGTGGCCCGGCCTGCCTGCCGCGCTCAAGGCCGTCGCCGTCATTGGCGTGCTCGGCCTGGCCTGGTGGCTGCCGCGCTGGGCGCGGGCCCCCCACGACTGGGCCGACGGCAAGCCGCTCACCGCAAAACTCGCCAAGCTGCGCGATGCCTTTGCCGAAAGCACCACCCACGCCCGCTTCGGCTGGCTGTGGACCATCGCCAACTGGACCGTGAAGTTCGCCGCCCAGGCCTGGCTGCTGTCCGCCCTGCTGCCCGCCACGCTGGCCATCGGTGCCACCGGCGCCCTCGGTGCCGAGCTGGCGGCCATCCTGCCACTGCAGGGCGTGGCCGGCTTCGGCACCTACGAAGCCGGGGCCGCTGCCGCCCTGCTGCCTGGCGGCATCTCCCTCGAAACCGGGCTGCAGGCTGCCCTGGCGCTCCACCTGTTCGTGATCGCCTGCGCCGTCAGTTCCGGCGCCATCGCCTGGCTGTTTCCGGTGGCCCGCCGCGACGATGCGAGCGCAAGGCTTTGACAGGGCTGCCGCCGGCCAGTCCCCCGCGGGGCGCAAGAAAACTCGGGGCGGCCCAGCGTTTTCTTGGGAAGCCGACATACAATCCGCCTCGTCCAGAGCCGACGGGGCGCCCACCCGATATTCAGCAAGCACATCACCATGACCGACTCCACCAAGCTTTCTCCGCTCCCGCCGGCCCAGCCTGACATTCCGGCCGACCTGCCACCCCATCGTCTCTCGGTGGTGGTCCCCCTCTATAACGAGGAGGACAACGTGGACCCGCTGCTCGAGCGCATCCACCTAGCCCTCGGCCCCTACCCCTATCCCTGGGAAGTGGTCATCGTCGATGACGGCAGCGCCGACAACACCGTGCCCAACCTGGAGAAGGCCGCCAAACGCTACGGCCCGCACGTGCGCATCGTCGCCCTAATGCGCAACTTCAAGCAGACCGCCGCCATGCAGGCCGGCCTGGATGCGGCCCGCGGCGATGTCATCGTGACCATGGACGGCGACCTGCAGAACGACCCCATCGACATTCCGCGCATGGTCGGCCGCCTGCTGCGTGAAGACCTGGACCTGGTCGCCGGCTGGCGCAAGAACCGCAAGGACGGCATGATCCTGCGCAAGATCCCGTCCAAGATCGCCAACCGCCTGATCGCCCGGATCACCGGCGTACATCTGCAGGACTACGGCTGCTCCCTCAAGGCCTTCCGCGCCAGTGCCATCAAGAACGTGCGGCTGTATGGCGAGATGCACCGCTTCATCCCGGCCTGGCTGGCCACCGTGACCACGCCGCGCAAGATCGCCCAGGAAGAGGTCACCCACCACGCGCGCATGTTCGGCGAGTCCAAGTACGGCATCTCGCGCACCTTCCGGGTGGTGCTCGACCTGATCTTCGTGTACTTCTTCATGCGTTTCCGCACCCGGCCGGGTCACTTCTTCGGTGGCATCGGCATGGGCCTGGGCGCGCTGGGGGTCCTCATCCTCGGCTACCTGACCGCACTCAAGATCTTCACCGGCGCCTCCATCGGCACCCGACCGATGTTCTTCGGCGGCTTCTTCTTTGTGATCGCCGGCATCCAGATGGTCACCACCGGCGTGCTGGCCGAGCTGCTCACCCGCGTCTATTTCGAGTCCGGCCAGAGCCAGGCCTATGTCGCCCGCGACGTGCCGGCGCTGGACGACGGTGAAGGCTGGCAAGACAAGCCCCCGCGCTGAGGCCGTCCGTGTCCGGGATCCTCTCCTCCGGCGGCCGCCTGGCCGATAGCCCGCTCTCCGGCAGCCTCCTCGGCCGCCTGATCCTCGCCCTGCCGCTGCTGGCCTTCCTGCTGCGCCTGGGCGGGGCGCCGCTGTTCGACGTGGACGAGGGTGCCTTCTCCGAAGCAACCCGCGAGATGTTCGAGCGGGGCGACTTTCTGTTCACCTACCTCAACGGGGCACCGCGCTTCGACAAGCCGATCCTGGTGTATTGGTTCCAGGCCCTCGGCTACCTGATCTTCGGCCCCACCGAATGGGCCTTCCGCCTGCCCAGCGCGACGGCCGCCATCGTGTGGAGCTACGCCACCTATTTCTTTGCCCGCCGCCGGGTCGGCGAGGATGCGGCCCTGGTGGCCCTGGCGGTGGCCTCCACCGCCCTCGGCCCCTTCGCCATCGGCCGCGCCGCCACCGCCGACGGACTGCTCAACTGCCTGCTCGCCCTGACCCTCTTCGATGTCTGGCGGCATCTGGAAAGCGGCACCCGCGCACCGCTGTTGCGCGCATTCGTGTGGATCGGCCTGGGCGCACTCACCAAGGGGCCGGTGGCCCTCATCGTGCCCGGCACGGTGAGCCTGCTCTACTGCGCCAGCCGTGGTGAATGGAAGACCTGGCTGCGTACTGTCTTCAACCCCCTCGGCCTGCTGATCCTCGTCCTCATCGTCGCCCCCTGGTATGCCTACGCGCTGATGCGCCACGGCCAGGACTTCATCGACGGCTTCATCATGCGCCACAACGTGCAGCGCTTCTCAGGCTCGCTGGAAGGCCATGGCGGCAGCGCCTTCTATTACCTGATCGCGGTGCCCCTGCTGCTGTTGCCGTGGAGCGGCCTGTTCTTCTCGGCCCTCGGCCGGCTGCGCAACCAGTGGTCCGACCCGCTGACCCGCTTCCTGTGGATCTGGTTCGCCTTCGTGCTGGGCTTCTTCTCCCTGTCCGGCACCAAGCTGCCCCACTACGTGCTGTACGGCTGCACGCCCCTGTTCATCCTGATCGGCCTGAAGGCGGCTGGCAGCGACGGCCCCCGTCGCGTCTGGCCGCACCTGATCGCCCCCGGCCTGCTCTTCCTGCTCTTCCCCCTGCTGCCCAACCTGTTCGACGCCCTGTCGCGCAGCACCCTGGGTGACGGCTTCTACCGGGCCCAGCTCGGGCGTGCGCTGGAGGTGGCCGACGCCACCTACATCGCCGCAACCGTGGGCGGACTGGTGCTGTGGACCGCCATCGTCTTCTTCCCCCGCCTCGGCGCCGCGCCCAAGCTGCTGGTCACCGCTGCATTGCAGGTCACTCTGCTGGCCGGTGTGGTGGTGCCCTATGCGGGCGAGCTGGCCCAGGGGCCGGTCAAGGCTGCCGGCCTCAAGGCCCGGGAACTGGGCGAGCCGGTGGTCTTCTGGCGCTTCACCACCGCCCCCAGCTTCAGCGTGTATCGCCAGGGCGTCACCCTGAAGGGCGACCCGGCCCCCGGCCAGCTGGCCCTCACCCGCATCGACCGCCTGCCGGCCGACGCCGCAGTGGAGCGGATCTTCACCCAGGGCGGGGTGGCCCTGGTACGGATGCAACAGCCATGACGACAGCGCGCGACCACCTCGGCCCGCTGGCTCTGATCGCCGCGGTGCTGACGGTCTATCGCCTGTGGGTGATCAACCACCTCGGCATCGACCTCTACGTGGACGAGGCCTACTACTGGGGCTGGTCCCAGCACCTGGACTGGGGCTACTACTCCAAGCCACCGGTCATCGCCGCCCTGATCGCCGCCAGCACGGCCTTGCTCGGCAATGGCCTGATCGCCATCAAGCTGCCCTCCCTGCTGATCTACCCGGCCACCGCCTTCGCCCTGTACGCCCTGGGCCGGCGCATGTTCTCGGAACAGGTGGGCTTCTGGGCCGGCCTGGCCTTCCTGTCCATGCCCCTGGTGTCGGCCCTCGGCCTCTTCGTGTCCACCGATGCGCCGCTGCTGCTGTGCTGGACCCTCGCCCTGATCTTCCTGCTGCGCGCCCTCGAAAGGGATGGCTGGGCCGATTGGCTGGCCTGCGGCGCCATCATCGGCCTCGGGCTGATGTCCAAGTACACCATGGCCGCCTTCCTGCCCTCGGCCCTGCTGCTGATCGCCCTCGACCCCCGCCACCGTCGCTGGCTGGTCCGCCCCCAGCCCTGGGTGGCGGTTTTGCTGGCCCTCGCCATCCTGGGCCCCAACCTCTACTGGAACTGGACCCACGATTTCCCCACCTTCCGCCACACCGCCGAGATCACCCGGGTCGGCCACGGCGAGCGCGGCCTGCACCCCGGCCAGCTGGGTGAGTTCATCGGCGCCCAGTGGCTGTCCATCGGTCCCGTGCTGGGCATCCTGCTGGGCTGGGCCCTGTTGCGCAGCCGCAGCCTGTGGGCCAGCCCGGCTCCGCGCACCCTGCTGATCTTCATCCTGCCGCTGCTGGCCCTGGTGAGCCTGCAGGCCCTCACCGGCCGCGCCAACGGCAACTGGGCGGCCCCGATCTTCGTCGCCGCCTGTGTGCTGATCCCGGCGGTCTTCCTCCCCGGGCGGCGGCGCTGGCTGATCGCCGGAGTGGCCTTCAACCTGCTGGCCTCGACCGCCGCCTATCACTGGCCGGACATCGCCCGCAGCACGGGCCTGGCCCTCACCGCCAAGAACGACCCTTTCAAGCGGGCCCGGGGCTGGATCAACCTGGCCGACGGCGTCCGCCCCCTGTTCGACAGCCACCCGGGGAGCGTGCTGGTGACCGAGGACCGGGAGTTGATGGCCCACCTGATCTACCGGCTCGCCCCCCCGGAGTACGCCACCTGGCATCCGTCCGGCACACCGGTGAGCCACTACGATCTGGTGACCACCCTGGCCGACAAGAAGGGACGCGACGTGATCTTCGTCAGCCGCAAGGCCGAGATTCCGGAGATCAGCGCCCGCTTCGGCAGCAGCGAAGCCCTCGGCAAGATTGTCGTGCCCATCCACAAGGACTTCCGGCGGGAGGTGTATGTCTTCCTGCTGAGGGACTTCCAGGGGTATTGAGGCCTTCTTGTTGAGGCCTCGCTGATGTCTTGGTGAGAGCCCAGTCGGCTCGCCGGCCTCATCGACACTGGCAGGACGGACAATCGGCTCATGCCCGCCTCCAGGGCAGGTCGATTGCGGCGCGGTAGCGGCCGGGGGCAATGAAACCGGCAGAAAATTGCCCCTCTTCGCCAAAGCGGGTCCGCAAGCGCTCCGCGACATTCCTGAGCCCGACCCCCATTCCCGGCGGCCGCGAGCCTTGAGCATCGGGCAACGGCGCATCGTTCTCCACCCACAGATGCAGGCGCGTGCCATTGCGGTGCGCATGCAGGGTGATCCCGACCGGGCCGCGCATTGCACCCACACCATGCTTGATGGCGTTCTCGATCAAGGGTTGCAGGATCAGGCTCGGCACCAGCGCTGCGCGCACCTCGTCGGGCATGTCAATGCTGAACACCAGGCGGTCGGAGAAGCGCTCGCGCTCGATACCCAGGTACTCCTCCTGCAGCGAAAGCTCATCCTCCAAGGACACATCGTGCATCGGATCGAGCGACAGCGTAGTGCGCAGGAAGGTGGACAGGGACAACACCATGCGCTCGGCCTGAGTGACCGAGCCTTCTTCGATCAGCCCGGCAATGGAGTTCAGCGTGTTGAACAGGAAGTGCGGGTTCACCTGATAGCGCAGCGCGCGCATCTGCGCTGACAGCGCCTCTTCGCGTACGGCCGCCAGGCGCCTCGCACGGTCACTGAGCTCGAAGCCGAACACGAGGGTGATGAGCAGGCATGACCATGCAAAGAACAGCGACGCCCCATAGGCCGTGTCGTAACCGAATTCCTTCCAGTCGAGGACAGCAACCTGGGGCCACCGATAGACGGCCTCGATCAGATGGCCGAGCGTAGCCCAGGCCGGGGCTGCCGCGAGAGAAAGAATGAATGAAACCCCGACCAGCAGGGGGAGCGAATTTTCGGACGGGTGCTCCGCAAGCGACCGCTCATGCACGCGGAAGAGCAGCGCCGAGAGGCCTGCAGTAACGACGGGGCACGAAGCATAGAGCAGCAGCTTGCCCATGCCGGACTCAATCGGACCGGTGCCCGCCAGGCCCCACAGGATGCTCAGGAATATGAACACACCGCCCCAATAGACCAGGCTGAAGCGGGTCGCGGCCTGGCGGAGGCCGCATGTGTCGTCAGATGAATGATTTGTCACTGGGCCTCCTGATCCCGGGCAAGGTGAAGTCCTTGGCTGGCCAGCCGGCGGGCGGACCTGGGCCGGGCGAGCAGACGGTCATCGAAAATACAGACGGAAATCTCCTTCATGCCCGCCCCCGGTGGCATGTGGCTTTCCGATCGCGACGTGACGGCGATCAAGCTGCCGCTCACCCCCCTGGGACAGCCATTGGCAGAATTTCCTGCCGTCCACCGCCGCGAATTGGCCACCGGCCAGCCAGGGACTGGGACGCCATGCTCAAGAACATTATCTTGGCCGGCATGAGTTTCATGACGGCATTGACAGAAAACTCGATGCCGATCGCCCGAGGAAGAAACAATGAAGAAACACCGGCTCCTAATCCCCGTGATCACCGCCTCACTATTGCCGGCAGAGGCGTTCGGCTTTGGCATCGTCCTGCATTATCAGGGAGACGAAGGTGACCGGGAAGCTTACTTTGCCGACCTCCGCACCATATCCAACCGCAGCTCCGCCGACCAGACAATGGGCCCGACGGAGGTCCGGGAAATCGACACCACCGCGGTTTACGAAAGTCCGGACAAGCCGGAATTCGTGCACATGAAGCTTCAATTCGAATGCCCGGCAGCCTTCTCCATGGACAAAACGACCCATGAATTGAAGAAGAACAACAAGAGAATAAGGGCCGGCGATACGGTGACATTCAGGATTGGCCCCGGCAGTTACAAGCTGCGCCGCGCCGACTTGCAGCCGGAACCGATCCCCGCCAGCAACTGGAAGACATCCAATGGGCCGATGCTGTCAAAGGCTGGCACCATTGCCTGCAACCATATAGAGATCGACAAAGCACTCCATGCCGCCATTCGCGGGGAGCGCTTTGATTTTGACGGTTTCGGAAAGCGGATCAGCCAACTCGGCCTGCCTCCCGACATGATGCTGACAGGGCAGGCTCTGCCGTCTGAATTCCTGGACTTCTCATGGCAGTTCCTGTGGTGGGAAAAGTATTTTGCGGGCGAGCGCCCCGACCCCAGCGGGAAATGGAGCAAGCGGCTTTCCAGGGCCGACAAGGAAGCCGGCATCAGGAAGCTGGCAGAGATGCGAGAGCAGGCCCAACCGCAAGTAGAAGCCGCCAAGAAGAGCCTCATGGAAGGCATCAGGAAGGGTCAGGCGGCCATGGCCGCCAGGGCCCATACCGCCCAGCGTATTGACGGCAAGCCGCTCACCCCCATCGAATCGAACCTGCTGACCTTATGGAAGGGAAGGCCCGAAAGCGAGGTGGTGAACACCATGGGCAATCCGGAGTTCAACCAGGCCGGTGACAGTCGATATCTGCGCTACACCAGGTACTGGGAGAAGCCGGGCTTGACCTCCTACGGCATGAATGGCCATGTGATTGCGTCGGAAATAGGGGGCTATGCGGAGTGCTTCGTCGAGTTCACCACCCGGCAGGACAGCCGCGGCGAATGGCGTGTCGAAGATGTCCTGGTGCGCTCCGATCATGAAGGGGCAGGCTTGGGCAGGACCAAGGACTTGTGCCAGGACGTCGCCAGCGCGGCGGCACGTTGATAGGGCGGGAGAAATCCATGAAGAAATGCATCATGACAATAGTGCTGCTCTGCCAGGGCAGCGCCTTTGCGGCGGGAGAAGAAACGTTCGACGTGCTCGCCGGCGTGATGGACCGCAGCAAGAAGGAATTGAATGCCAGGCGGGAGACGGAAAAAGGGAAGGAAGACTTCCTGAAATCCAAATACGGCAGATACTACAAGGAAGGCTATTGGCAGTTCTTTCAGGGCAAATCCCAGGCTGCAAAAGGCGAATTCTGTACCGCAATGTTTTCACGCGAGAACATGCTGGTTTCCATCATGGGACCGGGCGGCAGCTACAGAGGTGCGCTGATGATGCTCGCATCCCTGGATGAGACCTCGACTTTTCCGCGTTCGACCGGCAAGCTCAAGGTCACCTTGAAGCAAGGCAGTGATGCCCCCGCCACACTGCATGCCCTCAGCCAGCAGATGGGGGACATTCCCGTGATCACCTTTGCGGTGCCCACCATCGAAGCGGCGATGGCAGGCATGGAGGACACGCTCAACTTTCATCTGGAGCACGAAGGCAAGACCCTGGGCGACATCGAGTGGCATTCCGGCTTCAAAGCACGCGACGAGCTGAGGAAGTGCCTGGCCGGCAAGCCCTTCTATGACAAGAATCCGCTCAAGGACAAAGCCGTCAAGTAGCAGCAGGACATCCCGGCGAAGCACCTCGGCCGAACCCACGGAAACGCACGGATACATTCATTTGCCATTCTCTCGCCCCCCCTCCGGACGGCCTCCTATAATCGTCGGCACCCTTCCTGCCGGACGCCGACGATGAATCCCAGCCCGCTTAGCCCCTCCTCCGCCCTGCCCTGGCTGCTCGCCGCCCTGCTCGCCAACCTTGAGCCAGCGTTTGCCGCATCTGCGGCCGCGCCGGGGGAATTGCCCCAGGCGCAGGGCGCTGCGCAGGTGGCGCCGATCACCCGGGTGGTGCTCTACCCCGACAGCGCCGTGGTGGAACGCAGCGTGCGGGTGAAGGCCGGCGATACCCGCATCGAGATTCCGGGTTTGCCGGCCAATTTCAGCGTTCAGGCGCTGCAGATCGATAGCGACGGCAGCATCCGCATCGGCGAGACGACGGCGCTCGACAGCAGCCGCCATGCCCCGCTCACCGCCGAGGAGGCCAGGCTCGACGCGGAGGTCAAGCGCCTCAGATCGCGCATCGATGGCATCGAGATCGACAGGAAGGCGGCCGAGCTCGAGCTCAAGTATCTCGACAGCCTGGCCACGCCCAGCGAGAGCCCGCGCGCCGGTCAGCCTGCCGCCACCCTGCAGGCCCTGCGCCAGGGCAGCATCCAGGCCCAGCGGCGGATACTCGACGCAGAAGCCGAGAAGGCCCGCCTGCAGCCAGTGCTGGAAAGCCTGAGCCAGGACCTGGAGCGCATCCGGCCCGCGGTGAACGAGGTCCGGACCCTGCGGATCCGGGTGGAGGCACCCCGGGACGGCCTGCTGCGCCTGCGCTATCCCCTCGCCGATGCGGGCTGGCGGCCAGCTTACCGGGCCAGCCTGAACGCTGACGGAACGGGGATCAGTCTCGAACGGACGGCCCAACTGGCGCAGCGGACGGGCGAGGACTGGTCGCGGGTGAAGCTGAGCCTGGTCACCGGGCGCTCGCGCAACGCGGTGACGGGTCCTGTGCCCTCGCCCTGGAACATCCAGCTGCGCCCGGAATACCGCGCCGAGATGGCCCGCACCGCCGCGTATCCCGCCGCGGCGCCGGCTGCGGCCCCGACTGCCTTGCGCGCCAAGGAACCGACGCCGGAACCGCTCTTCGAGGTGGCCGCCAGCCACGGTGAATACAGCACCGAATACGACCTGTCCGAGCCCCTCAGCCTGCCCGCCGACGGCCGGCCCATGAATGTGTCACTCGAGACCCTGCGCATCCCGGTGCAGCTGCAGGTGCAGGTCTCGCCGCGGCAGGACAAGGCCGCCTGGCTGGTCGCCACCGGAACCCTGCCCGAGGGCGTGTGGCCTGCCGGCGAAATGCAGCTCTATCGCAACGGCAATTACGTGGGATCGAGCAGCTGGGACCCGGCCTGGGCGACCGGCCTCAAGCTGCCCTTCGGTCAGGATGAGCAGATCCGGGTGAGCGTCCGTCCGGTGACGGCGCGCAACGCCAGCAGCGGTCTGATCGGGCAGAGTGCCGAGCGGCAGATCGAAGATGTGTTCACCGTGACGAGCCGGCACAAGGCGGCGGTGAAGCTCCTCGTGCTGGAGGCCAGCCCGGTGGGCCAGGACGAGAAGATCGAGCTGAGCAGCCAGTTCAAACCCCCGGTGAGCCATCAGGACTGGGACGGCAGGCGGGGGGTCGTGGCCTGGGAGCAGGAACTCAAGGGCGGCGCCAGCCAGGACTTCTCGGTGGAATACCGGATCCGCTGGCCGAAGGAGCGTCAGATCATCGGCCTGCCCTGAGATCCCCGCACACCCACGCACGCCCTCAAGGCAGCTCCGGCGCGGGCAGCGCCGACGGGGGCAGCTCATCCAGCTGGGCCGATTCGATGCGCTGGAAATGGGCGCTGATCTTGCGCGATGAAGTCTGCACCTCGGCCACGTCCTCGCCGGCCTGGCGGATGTGGGTGGCGAGGCGCTGCATGCGCTCGTCAAAGCGGGAGAAGTCCTTCGACAGCTTGCCCAGGGCGTCCTTGATCACGTGGATCTGCTTGCGCGTCTCGACGTCCTTGATCACCGCCCGGGCGGTATTGAGCACGGCCATCAGGGTGGTGGGCGAGACGATCCACACCCGGCGGCTCATGGCATGGGCCACCACCTCCGGGTGATAGGCGTGGATCTCGGCAAACACCGCCTCGGCAGGGATGAACATCACCGCGCCGTCGCTGGTCACCTCGGGCAGGATGTACTTGGTGGCGATGGCCTCCACGTGGCGCTTCACGTCATTGCGGAAAGAGGCCTGGGCGCCCCTGCGCTCCAGGTCGCTGACACCGGCGGCGAACATGCGGTGGTAATTCTCCAGCGGAAACTTCGAATCCACCACCACCATGCCGGTCGGCTCGGGCAGGCGCAGCACGCAGTCGGCCCGGGTGCCGTTGGGCAAGGTGAACTGGAAGTCGAAGGCCTCCGGCGGCAGGGCATTGCGCACCAGGGCCTCCAGCTGCACTTCGCCGAAGGCACCCCGCGCACGCTTGTCGCCCAACAGCTCCTGCAGGCTGACCACATTGGTGGTCAGGTCACCGATCTTCTTCTGCGCTTCGTCGATGGTGGCGAGGCGGGCCATGACGCTGGCGAAGGTTTCGTTGGTCTTGCGGAAGCCCTCGTCAAGGCGCTGGTTGACGTGGCCGGTGATCGCCTCGAGACGTTCCCCCACCGTGCGGTTCATCGCCTCGATGTGGGTCGCCAGCTGGTCGGAGGCCGCCTTCAGGCCGCTCTGCAACAGCTCCCGGTCGGCCCGGGCGTGCTCGGAGAGGGTCTTCAGTGTCTCGGCCAGCATCTCGCTGCGCAGCTTCTCCTGGGCCGCCGCCACCGTCGCGGCCAGCTCGGACAGACGCAGCGCACTGTCTTCCTGGAGCTTGCCGAACTGCCCGATGAGGGCCAGGTGAAACTGCTGCAGGCCGTGGCGGGAAGCGGCTTCGCCGGTCTCCAGACGTTCGCGCAGGCGGTCGGTCTCGCCGGCCACCATGTCCATGATGCGGTCGGCGTTGGTGGTGGCGGACGCCTGCAGCTCCCGCACGAACTGCAGTTGCTGGTGGCCGAAGAGGCTTTCAAGGCGGCTCCCCAGGTCTTCGGCCAGCTCATCGCCCAGGCGGTCGAGGCGGCGCACCCGCAGGATCAGGTAAACGACTGCGGCGAGCGTGAGCAACAGCGCGCCGAGCAGCCAGGGGAACAGGGTGACGATGGTGGATGGAGTCTCGGGAGTCATGCCCCGAGTATAACGCCCGCCTGTAAATCAGTTCAGTGCCCCCAGGCTGGCCAGCGGCGGCTGGGCCAGCAGATGGCGGGTGCCATACCAGCCCGCCAGGGTCACCACCGCCACACCGGCCAGTGCCCCCGCCAGCACCGGCAGGACGCCCGGCACATAGGGCAGCTTGAACACGAAATGCCCCAGGGCCCAGCCGATCCCGCTGGCCCCGACCCCGGCCAGGCCGCCGGCGATCAGGCCGAGCACGGCAAACTCGGCCAGCAACGCCGAGCGCAACTGGGCATTGCGGGCGCCCAGGGTGCGCAGGATGGCCAGCTCCTTCTCGCGCTCGTCGTGGGTGGACTGCAGGGCGCCGAAGAGCACGATCACCCCGGCCACCACGGCAAAGCCGAAGACGAATTGCACCGCCGCGATGAGCTGATCGACCATGCCCTGGATCTGCGCGATCACCGCCGCCACGTCGATCACCGTGAAATTGGGAAAGGCCGCCACCAGCCGGTTGGCAAAGTCCATCTTGGTGGCGGGCAGGTAGAAGCTGGTGATGTAGCTGGCCGGAAAGCTCTCCAGCATGCCCGGCCCGGCGATGACGAAGAAGTTCACCCGCATCGAGTCCCAGTCCAGCTTGCGCAGGCTGGTGATGCGCGCCTCGCTGCGGGTGCCGGCAATCTCGAAGGTGAGCACATCGCCCATGTTCAGCCCCAGCGTCTGGGCCAGGCCCTGCTCCACCGAGAACTGGGGCGTGCTCGCCTGTCCATGCCACAGCCCTTCCACCACGCTGTTGCCGTCCGGCAGGCGGGCGTCGAAGGAGAGGTTGAAGTCCCGGTCCACCAGGCGCTTCGCGCGGTCCTCGGCGTAGTCGTCCGGCCCCACCGGACGGCCGTTGATGGCCACCAGGCGGCCGCGGATCATCGGCTGCAGGTTGGGCGCCGGCCGGCCCTCGGCACGGAAAAACTCTCGCACCGGCTCGAGCTGTTCCGGCTGGATATTGATGACGAAGCGGTTCGGCGCGTCGATCGGCGTGGCCTGCTTCCAGTTGGCCAGCAGATCACTACGCACCAGGGTGAGCAGCAGCAGCGCCGTGATGCCCATGCCCAGCGCGAGGATCTGCACCAGGCTCGCCACCGGTCGCCGCTTGAGCGAGGCGATGCCGTAGCGCCAGCCGCTGCTGGCCACCCCGCGGACCCGCCCGAGGGCGGCGAGGGCCGCCCAGCCGACCAGGCCATACACCGCGAAGGCCAGCGCAAAACCACCGACCACGGCGGCACCCAGCAGCCAGTCACGGGCGATCGCCACCAGCAGACCGGCCAGCACCAGGGCCCCGGCGGCCCAGGCCAGGCCTTCACGGGCTGCCATGCCATCCCATTCGCGCCGCAGCACGCGCAATGTCGGCACCCGCCCGAGGCGGATCAGCGGCGGCAGGGCGAAGCCCAGCAACAGCAGCAAGGACACCCCCAGACCATGGGCCACCGGCCATCCGCCCGGCGCCGGCAGCGGAAAGCCCACCAGGCTGCCCAGCAGGGTATTGAGACCGAACTGCACGCCGAAACCGATCAGGCAGCCGGCCACCCCCGCCCCCAGCCCGAGCAGGGCAAACTCGCCGAGGAAGAGGCCCATCAGGCGCGACTGGCTCGCTCCCATGCAACGCATCACGGCACAGCCGTCGAGGTGGCGCTCGACGAAGCGCCGCGTCGCCAGGCCCACCGCCACCGCCGCCAGGACCACCGCCAGCATCGCCGCAAAGCGCAGGAAGCGTTCGGTACGGTCGAGGATGCTGCGCACCTCGGGCCTGGCGTTATCCACGTTCTCGAGGGACTCGCCACGCTTCAGGCGGGGCCGCGCCCAGGCATCGAAACCGGCCACGGCCTGCGCCTCGCCAGCCACGTGCAGGCGATGCACGACCCGGCTGCCCGGCTGGATCAGCCCGGTGCCCGGCAGGTCGGCCGCATTGAAGACCAGCCGCGGTAGCAGGCTGAAGAAGTTGGCGCCGCGGTCCGATTCGAAGCTCAGCACCGCCGCCATGCGGAAGCGGGAGGCCCCCAGGCCGATCTGGTCGCCGACCCTGGCCCCCAGCGCGCTGGCCAGGCGCTCGTCCAGCCACAGCTCGCCCCGTGCCGGGATGCCCGGCGCCGGCGCGTCCGGCTGATTGAGTCCGGGAGCGATGCGGATCGCCCCGCGCAGGGGGTGGCCCTCCTCCACCGCCTTGACGCCGGCCAGCTGGGCACTTTCGCCGTGGCTGGCCATGCTGGTGAAGGTGCTGGAGACGACGCTCCGCAGGCCCCGGGCGGTGGCCTCCTGACGCCAGGTTGGGTCGAGGGCGTGATCGGACACCAGAACCAGGTCACCGCCCAGCAACTGGTTGGCCTCCCGCCCCAGGGCCTGGGCCACCCGGTCGGTGAAAAAGCCGACGCTGGTGAGGCTGGCCACGGCGATGATCAGGGCCACGAGGAGCAGGCCGAGCTCGCCCGCCCGCAGGTCACGGCGCAGCATGCGCCAGGAAAGAGCCAGAGAGGCGCGAAGGGAGAGTGCGGTGGGATTCATGGGCTCTCAGGCAACGGACGCGCAAAAAGATTCCGGCCACAGCCGGAATCTCCTTGTAACAGCCCGCCATGGCAGGCCGATGACGACAGGCGGGCTCAGGCGCGGGCCAGCCAGCGCTCCACCAGGCGTACCCAGTAGGCCACGCCGAAGGGGATGGCTTCGTCGTTGAAGTCGTAGCGCGGGTTGTGCAGGGTGCAGCCGCCCTCCCCCGGCCCGTTGCCGAGCCAGATGTAGCAGCCGGGCTTTTCCTGCAGGAAGAAGGAGAAGTCTTCGGCGCCCATGCTCGGCTTCGCATCCACCGAGACCCGGCCCTCGCCGCACACCTCGCCGGCCACGCCGGCACAGAACTCGGCCTCCGGCACGGTGTTGATGGTCGGGGGGTAGCCGCGACGGTATTCGAAATGCACGTTGGCCCCGAAGGCCGCCCCGACCCCGGCACAGACCCGCTGCATGGCATCCTCCACCTGGCGCTGGATATCCGGGCTGAAGGCCCGTACCGTGCCGCAGATGCGCGCCACGTCGGGAATCACGTTGTAGGCATCGCCGGCATGGAACTGGGTGATCGACAGGACCGCCGCATCCTGCGGATCGCGGTTGCGGCTGATCACCGACTGCAGGGCCTGAACCAGCGCCGCGCCGGCCAGCACCGGGTCGATCCCCTGGTGCGGCATGGCGGCGTGGGCGCCGTGGCCCTTGATCTCGATATCGAAGCGGTCGGCGCAGGCCATCACCGGGCCGCGATGCACGGCAATCTGTCCGACCGGCAGCCCCGGCCAGTTGTGCAGGCCGAAGATCGCCTCCATCGGGAAGCGCTCGAAGAGGCCGTCGGCGATCATCGCCGGCGCGCCGCCCTCGCCCTCCTCGGCGGGCTGGAAGACGAAATACACGGTGCCGTCGAAGTCCGGCTGGCGCACCAGCCGCGCCGCTGCGCCGAGCAGCATGGCGGTATGGCCGTCATGTCCGCAGGCATGCATGCGCCCCGGGTGCTGCGAATGGTGATTGAACTCGTTCTTCTCCTGGATCGGCAGCGCGTCCATGTCGGCGCGCAGGCCGATGGCCCGCGTGCTGTTGCCGGCGCGCAGCACGCCGACCACGCCGGTCCTGCCGATCCCGGTGTGGGTTTCGATGCCCAGGGCCCGCAGGCGCTCGGCCACCAGGGCGGCGGTGCGGTGCTCTTCGAAGGCAAGTTCAGGGTGGGCGTGGATGTCCCGGCGGATCGCGGTGGTCTCCGCGTGGTCGGCCCGCAGAGTGTCGATAAGGTGCATGATGCGTCCCGATGAGCGGCCCATGGCCGTGACAGGAAATGATAGCAGCGGCGGGGCTCGCGGCTCCACCGCACCAGACTCCGGAACAAAGATGAAACTGTTTTACGCCGACCACTTCGTGCTCCCCCTGCCCGAGGGGCACCGCTTTCCGATGGAAAAATACTCGCGCCTGCGGGCCCGCCTGACGGACTCCGGCCTGTTCGGCGCGGAGGACTTCCATGTGCCCGCCGCCGCCAGTGACACCGAGATCCTGCGCGCCCACGACGCAGCCTACCTGCAGCGGATGGTACGCGGCAGCCTCGCCAAGGAGGAGATCCGGCGCATCGGCTTTCCGTGGTCGGAAGCGATGGTCGAGCGTTCGCGCCGCTCCGCCGGCGCCACCCTGGCCGCCTGCCGGGCGGCACTGGAGGACGGCTGCGCGGCCAACCTCGCGGGCGGTACCCATCACGCCTTCCGCGACCATGGCGAAGGCTTCTGCGTCTTCAATGATGCGGCCATCGCCGCCCTGGCGATGCGCGCCGAAGGCCGCGTGGAGCGGGTCGCCATCGTCGACTGTGATGTGCACCAGGGCAATGGTACTGCCTCCATCCTGGCCAAGCGACCGGAGTGTTTCACCTTCAGCATCCACGGCGCCCGCAACTACCCCTTCGACAAGGAAGCCAGCGACCTGGACGTGGAGCTGCCCGACGGCACTTCCGACGATACCTACCTCACCGCCCTGCAGGCCGCCCTGGGTGCCGTGTTTGCCCGCGGCCGCCCCGACCTGGTGATCTACCTGGCCGGCGCCGACCCCTACGAGGACGACCGCCTGGGCCGCCTCAGGCTCACCAAGCAGGGCCTGGCCGAGCGCGACCAGCTGGTCTTCGAGAAGGTGAAGAAGCGCGGCCTGCCGATCGCCATCGCGATGGCCGGGGGCTACGCCCGCCAGATCGACGACACGGTGGACATCCACACCAACACGATCTGCGGCGCGGCACGGCACTTCCGTAAACGTCAATCCGCCTCGCTATAATCGAACGAAACTCCACAGAGGACTCCCCGATGCGTTTCGAAGGCTCAGACAACTACGTTGCCACCCCCGACCTGATGCTGGCGGTGAATGCCGCCATCCGCCTGCAGCGCCCCCTGCTGATCAAGGGCGAACCCGGCACCGGCAAGACCATGCTGGCCGAGGAAGTCGCTGCAGCCCTGGGCATGCCGCTGCTGCAATGGCACATCAAATCCACCACCAAGGCCCAGCAGGGCCTGTATGAATACGATGCGGTGTCACGCCTGCGTGACTCCCAGCTCGGCGACGACCGGGTCAAGGACATCTCGCAATACATCGTCAAGGGGCCCCTGTGGCAGGCCTTCGAGGCCGACCAGCCGACCGTGGTGCTGATCGACGAGATCGACAAGGCCGACATCGAGTTCCCCAACGACCTGCTGCGGGAACTCGACCGCATGGAGTTCTATGTGTATGAGACGCGGGAGCTGGTCAAGGCCAGGCACCGCCCCATCGTCTTCATCACCTCCAACAACGAGAAGGAGTTGCCCGACGCCTTCCTGCGCCGCTGCTTCTTCCACTACATCAAGTTCCCCGACCGGGACACCATGCAGAAGATCGTGGATGTGCACTTCCCGGGCATCAAGCAGGCCATGCTGAAGGAGGCCCTGGAAGTCTTCTTCGGCCTGCGCGACGTGCCCGGCCTGAAGAAGAAGCCCTCCACCTCCGAGCTGATCGACTGGCTCAAGCTGCTGGTGGCCGAAGAGATCCCCGTCGAGGCGCTGCGCTCGCCCGACCAGAAGGCCAGCATCCCGCCCCTCCACGGGGCGTTGCTGAAGAACGAGCAGGACATGCACCTCTTCGAACGCCTGGTCTTCATGGCCCAGCGCAATCGCTGAGATTCTCTTGCCGACGCCCGCGGGCACATGAATTCGCCCCTACATCCATCCTTCCGGACAGTGTCATGCTGATCGACTTTTTCCTGCACCTGAAGGCGCGCAAGCTGCCGGTGTCCACCAAGGAGTTCCTGACCCTGCTGGAGGCCGTGCAGTCCGGCCTGGCCGGGCACAGCATGGAGGACTTCTACTTCCTGGCCCGTGCCAGCCTGGTCAAGGACGAATCCCAGTTCGACCGCTTCGACCAGGCCTTCGGCGAGTACTTCAAGGGTATCGAGGCGATTCCCGGCCTCGAGGTGGACCTGCCCGAGGAATGGCTGAAGGCGATGATGCAGAAGCACCTCAGCCCCGAAGAGAAGGCGAAGCTTGAAAAGCTGGGCTGGGACAAGCTCATGGAGGAATTCAAGAAACGCCTGCAGGAGCAGAAGGGGCGGCACCAGGGCGGCTCCAAGTGGGTCGGCACCGGCGGCACCTCCCCCTTCGGCAACAACGGTTTCCACCCGGAGGGCATCCGGGTCGGCGGCGAGTCCGCCGGCAACCGCACGGCGGTCAAGGTCTGGGACCAGCGGGAATACCGCAACCTGGACGACTCAGTGGAGCTCGGCACCCGCAACATCAAGGTCGCCCTGCGCCGCCTGCGCCGCTTTGCCCGCCAGGGCGCGCCGGACGAGCTGGACCTGGACGGCACCATCACCGCCACGGCCCGCAACGCGGGCTACCTGGACCTGCTGATGCGGCCGGAGCGCCACAATGCGGTGAAGGTGCTGATCTTCTTCGACGTGGGCGGCTCGATGGACGACCACGTGAAGGTCTGCGAGGAGCTGTTCTCGGCCTGCCGTACCGAGTTCAAGCACATGGAGTACTTCTATTTCCACAACTGCGTCTACGACCAGGTGTGGCGTGACAGCCACCGGCGCCACTCGGAGCGCACCCCGACCCTCGACGTGATCCACAAATACGGGCCGGAATACAAGCTGATCTTCGTCGGCGACGCGACCATGAGCCCCTATGAGATCCTGCAGCCCAACGGCTCAATCGAATACAGCAACACCGAGGCCGGTGCGGTGTGGCTGCGCCGCCTGATCGATGCCTACCCGGCCACCGCGTGGCTGAACCCCGAGCCGGAGCGGACCTGGGACTACCGCCAGTCCATCGGGATCATCCGCCAGATCGTCGGAGAACACATGTTCCCCCTCACCCTCGACGGGCTGACCCGGGCCATCACGCACCTGTCGCGCAAGCACTGAGGGGGGCCTGCCCCCCGGACATCGGGATCAGGGCACCCGGTAGTTTTCCTGGGTCATGATGTCGATGCCGCACTGCAGGTTCTCGATCCAGTCGAGGAAGCGGTTGACCATCACCTTGCCCTCGAACCGGCAGCCGTGCTGGGGCACGATCATCTCCACGTCGAGCTGGCGCACCATGTTCACCCAGTAGCGGCAGATCTTGTTGGAGATCATGTAGCGGCGGTGGAAGCCCGCCATGGTGATCACGTGGTCGTCGAAATCCTTGACCGGCATCGCCGCCTGTTCGTGGCTCACCAGCGAGGCGCCCATGTCGCCGGAGAACAGGATCTTGGCAACCGGGTCATAGAACTGGAAGTTGCCTTCCGAATGCATGAAGTGGGCCGGCAGGGCCTTGACCTTGCTCTCGCCCAGGGCGATGTTCATGCCCTCGTCGGGAATCCCGAGAATGCGGCTGGTGTAGTCCTTGCCGGTAGTGAAGTGCGGGATGAAGCGGGTCCACAGGCGCGAGATCATGACCTTGCAGTGGGTGGTGACCATCCACTTGTTGAGCGACGCGATGATGTCCGGATCGGCGTGGGTCGCAAAGATGAAATCCAGGCCCCGCGACGGGAAGAAGCGCTGCATCGACATCAGCAGGCCGTTGTAGGTCATGTTGCCGCCCGGGTCGATGAGGGCCCCGTGCTCGCCATCGACGATCAGGAACTGATTGCATTGCACCGCGTGGTCCGCCTCCTCGTCCACCAGATCGTAGAAGGCAAGGCAAGCGTGCTTGCCATTGTTGAAGAGTTCGACAGCCATTGGAGTGTCACGGGAATGAAATCGGACCGCTACTTTAGCCGACTCGCGAAATGGCGAAAACATGACAACCACTGTCCTTGATCGTGGTCAACGGATTGCATCGTCAGCCACGCCCGTTTGCGGTATCTTGCAAGCCTTGCTGAACATCACCCCCTGGAGTACCCGTTGACATTCCAACGTCCGCTGCTGTCCCTGGTTTCGGCCTGCCTGCTGCTTCTGAGCCATCAGGCCTCCGCGCTTGGCCCGGGCACCGACCCCCGCGGCACCAGGGGCTCGGACCCGCGAGGCATGGCCATCGGCCCCGGGGCGCTGCAACGCCCGGGGTCTGCGCTGCCCTTCGGAGGCATCAACCCCGAGGGACAAGGCGGCGTGCGTCCGGAGAACCTCAAGGGTCCCAGCGGGACGGTCTGCAACTCGCGCAGCGCGAACAGCGGCACCACCCGCCGCGACCCCTCGGGCAAGGTGCAGATCTTCAACGATACGCGCTCCCTGCGCAGCCGCAGCGGAAACGTCTATGGCAACTGCAATGACGCGGCCTCGGGCCTCGGGCTGCGCCCCCTGCCGGGCACCACGTCGAGTGGCACGACCGGCCCGCTCGTGGGCAAGAACAAGACAAAGTCCGCCTTCAACAGCCAGACCAACACCCTGAAGGCGGCCTCCGACGGCTATGTGGATCGCTCCGCCACCAGTTCGATGATGCCCAGGAAGCGCGCCTCACTCTACGATCCCGCCACGGGCGGGCTGCGCCAGCCCAAGGTGATGGACCCGTACCAGATCTACCAGCGCTGAGCCCGTGATCCTGCAACAACAAAAGGGGCGCCATCCGGCGCCCCTTTTGCGTGATACGACTGGCCTGTAGCGATCAGGCTCCGTTCATCGCCAGCATGAGCTGGTTGATCCGCTTCACGAAGCTCGCCGGATCATCGAGGGTACCGCCTTCGGCCAGCAGGGCCTGGTCGAACAGCACCGCGGCCCAGTCGGCAAACTGGGCATCCTCGTACTTGAGGCGCAGTACCACCGGGTGGGTCGGATTGATCTCGAGGATGGGCTTGGACAGGGGTGCGTTCTGCCCGGCAGCCTTCATCAGGCGGGCCAGGTTCATGCCCATGTCGTGCTCATCGGCCACCAGGCAGGCGGGCGAGTCGGTCAGGCGGTGGGTGACCCGCACTTCCTTGACGCGCCCTTCCAGGCTGGCCTTCATCTTGTCGAGCAGGTCCTTGAGCTCCCCGGTCTCCTTCTCGACGGCGGCCTTCTCGGCTTCGTCCTCGAGCGCGCCCAGATCGAGGCCGCCCTTGGCCACGGAGGCCAGCTGCTTGCCGTCGAACTCGGTGAGGTGGCCCACCACCCATTCATCGACGCGGTTGGACAGCAACAGCACCTCGATGCCCTTCTTGCGGAAGATCTCGAGGTGCGGGCTGTTCTTCGCCGCGTTGAAGGTGTCGGCGGTGACGTAGTAGATCTTTTCCTGCCCTTCCTTCATTCGGCCGATGTACTCGGCCAGGGAGACGACCTCTTCGGCGGTATCGGCGTGGGTGGAGGCAAAGCGCAGCAGGCCGGCGATCTTTTCCTTGTTGGAATGATCCTCGCCCACCCCTTCCTTCAGCACCTGGCCGAACTCCTTCCAGAAAGTGGTGTACTTCTCCTTGTTGTTCTCGGCCAGGTCCTCCAGCAACCCCAGGACCTTCTTGGTGCAGCCGGCGCGCAGGGTGTCGATGTCCTTGGATTCCTGCAGGATCTCGCGGGACACGTTGAGGGGCAGGTCGTTGGAGTCCACCACCCCACGCACGAAACGCAGGTAGAGGGGCATCAGCTTCTCGGCGTCGTCCATGATGAAGACCCGGCGCACATACAGCTTGACCCCGTGGCGGGCCTGGCGGTCCCACAGATCGAAGGGCGCGTGGCCCGGCACGTAGAGGAGCTGGGTGTATTCGTGGCGGCCCTCGACCTTGGAGTGGGTCCAGGCCAGCGGCTCTTCATAGTCGTGGGCAACGTGCTTGTAGAACTCGGTGTATTCCTCGTCGCTGATGTCGGACTTGGCCCGGGCCCACAGGGCGTTGGCCTTGTTCACCGTTTCGAGCTCGTCGGTGACCACCTGCTCCTTCTTCTCCTCGTCCCACTGCTCCTTCTTCATCACGATGGGCTGCAGGATGTGGTCGGAGTATTTCTGGATGATGCTGCGCAGCTTCCAGCTGGACAGCAGATCATCCTGGTCTTCCCGCAGGTGCAGGGTGATCTCGGTGCCGCGGTCGGCCTTCTCGATCGGCTCGACGGTGTACTCGCCGGCCGTATCGCCGGTCATCGCGCACTCCCAGCGCACGGCGTCGGTGGCCGGTACGCCGGCACGACGGGTGCGCACGGTGACCTTGTCGGCGACGATGAAGGCAGAATAGAAGCCGACTCCGAACTGACCGATCAGGTGGGCGTCCTTCTTCTGGTCGCCGGTCAGCTTGCCGAAGAACTCCTTGGTGCCGGACTTGGCGATGGTGCCCAGGTTGGTCACCACCTCGTCGCGGTTCATGCCGATACCGTTGTCGGAAATCGTCAGCGTGCGCTTGGCCTTGTCCAGTTCCACCCGGATCTTGAGCTCGCTGTCGCTCTCGAACAGCCCGGCATTTTCCAGGGCCTCGAAACGCAGCTTGTCACAGGCGTCGGAAGCATTCGATACCAGCTCGCGCAGGAAGATCTCCCGGTTCGAATACAGCGAGTGGATCATGAGGTGCAGCAACTGCTTCACTTCCGCCTGGAAGTTCATGGTTTGCGCGGACGACATTTTCTCGACAGTCATAAAGCTTGCTCCATGAGGACCGTTAACGACCCACATATGGGTCCATCCCCACCACTTTCAAGCCCCCAAAGGTCAATGCCCGCTTCCAACTGATGGAACGCTCCCGATTGCCTGCTCCACCCCCGGTCTCGCCGCCAGCAACGAACGAGGCCGGCGAATCGCCCCCGCCCCAGGTCGCGTCCCTGCGCCGCCTGAGGATTGCCGTCTGGGCGGCCTTTGTGCTGCTCGTCATGATCGTCGTCTGCGTCTGCCTGTCCCTGATCCGCTACGACCGCGAGCAGGCGCTGCATCGGGCAGAATCCGAACTGCTGAGCCTGACCCGCGTCCTGGAAGAGCACGTGGCGCGCAGCTTCGGCGAGACCGAAGCCGCGCTCTCCGAGATCGCGGCGCGGGTGGCTCAGCAGGGCAGCATCGAGAACCTGGGCGAAGCAGAGCTCCAGTCCCTGCTCCGTCAGCGCGCCGCCAATCTGCCGGAGGCTGAATTCCTTTTCGTCGAACGCGAGGACGGCAGCCTCGCCGCGGACTCATCTCCTCCCGACAGGAAGGGCCTTGAGCCCCACGGAGGCGCCCTGCACAAGCCGGCCATGCCCCATCAGCTCAGCGAAGGCGTGGATATCGGAATCCCGTTGCGGAGCCCGCTGTCGGGCCGCTGGATCACGCCGCTGACCCGCCAGATCTTCGACGCGTCCGGAAAGTACCTGGGTACCGCCGGGGCCGCCATCAGCCACCCCTATTTCGAAGGCGTCTACAAGGAGCTCCAGCTGGCGCAGAAAGACACGATCATGATCCTTCATGCGAACCGGGCGAGCCTGCTGATCCATCACCCCCTGGCCGACAATCTGATCGGCAGCAGCGTGGCCGGCTCCCCCGCCATCGGCCTCGACGTTCAGCAACGCAGCCGCATCGTCACCGCCCCGTTTCCCGGTGATCCCGAGGAACGGATCACCGCCTACCGCAGACTTGCCGACCGGCCGCTGATTGTCGGCACCAGCCGGCCGGTCGCCGATGCCCTGACGGATTACCAGGCGCACCGGGAACGGATCATCACGGCGGCCGGCGTCATGACGACCCTGCTCGCCGCCCTGGCCCTGCTGCTGCACCAGGACACCCGACGGCGCGATGCCGACCGCCAGGTCCTTGCCGAGCTCAATGCCTCGCTGGAAGAGCGGGTCCACCGGCGCACCGAGGAGCTTGAACACTCCAACCGGGAGCTGCTGAACTTCAGCTATTCGGTGTCGCACGACCTGCGCGCGCCCCTGCGGGCCATCAACGGCTTCTCCCATGCGCTGGAAGAAGACTACGGACAGAAGCTCGACGATACCGGCCGCGAATACCTGGCGCGCCTGCGCAAGGCCAGCCTGCGGATGGGCGAGCTGATCGACGAACTGCAGAAACTGGCCAGCGTGTCCCGCCACACCCTGCGCGTCGAACAGACCGATGTCAGCGCCATCGCCCAGGACATCCTGGACGATCTGGCGGCGGTGAGCGGTGGGCGGCACGTACAGGCCCATGTGGAGCCCGGCCTGACGGCCGATGCGGACCCCACCCTGATCCGCAACGCCCTGGAGAACCTGCTCGGCAACGCCTGGAAATTCACCCGTGACAGCCATCCGCCGATCATCCACGTGGGTGGGCGGCCGCACGGGGCGGAGAAGCTCTTCTATGTGACCGACAACGGAATCGGCTTCGACATGGAACACGCCAACAAGCTGTTCCAGCCATTCCAGCAACTGCACAAGCGGGAAGGTTTCGAAGGCTCCGGGATCGGTCTGGCCAGCGTGAGGCGCATCATCGAGCGCCATGGCGGAACGATATGGGCGGAATCGTCACCGGGGGCCGGGACGACGATGTTCTTCACCCTCCCCCGCAGCCCGGCCCTGGTGCGTCGCCCGCGGGAGAAGCTGCAGGGCTGAACGTCCGGCATGCCCCGGCAAGAGCGGGTGCTCAGATGTAACGGATCTCGATGACCTCTATCTCGCGGATTCCGGCGGGGCTGGCGAAACGCACCACATCGCCTTCACGTGCCTTCAACAAGGCCCGGGACAGGGGCGCGATCCAGCTGATCCGCCCCTCGGAGGCATTCGCCTCATCCACACCGACGATCTGGTAGGTCTGATCCTCGCCGCCATCGGCATCGCACACCACCGTGACGGTCGCGCCGAAGAATACCTGCTCGGTGTTCTCCTGCTCGGAAGGGGTGACCACCGTGGCACTCTCGAGCCGCTTGATCAGGAAGCGGATGCGGCGGTCAATCTCGCGCAGGCGTTTCTTGCCGTAGATGTAGTCACCGTTCTCGGAGCGGTCACCATTCGATGCAGCCCATCGCACTGTTTCCACAAGGCGGGGGCGCTCATCCTTGACCAGCTGGTCGAGCTCTGCCTTCAGGGTCTCGAAACCCCGGCGGGTCATGTAGTTGCGCGTGCCCGGCGGCAGACTGGGGGCGCCGGGCGACGCCTCGTCGTCCTCGTCCTGGTCGTTCTCCTTGACGAATGCCTTGTTCACGCTGACAGCTCCGGATCACCCAAAAGGAGGCGCATGGTAGGACTGCCACGACCATGCTGGCAAGCCAGGCAGTCCCCGGGACGCTCTCAGTGATAAACGGCGGGCTGGGTCATCAGCGTTCCGTACTCATCGATCCATGCGCCAAAATCGTCCATCTCCGTCGCGGAACTGGCCATTTCCCGCAACTCCGTGCGGAAACGCTGCGCCGCCTCATCGCGGAAAAGCGCTCCCTTGCCGCGACGCTTGTCGATGACCTCGACCGCATCGACACTCGGATAGTCCACCACGTAAAGAACCGGGTTGTTCAGCACCACGTTCATGACAGGCCTCCTGATCACTGGGTTGTGCCCCAATAGGCATCGATGCTACGGAAGATGGGAACACTTCCCGGTACTTCAAGTTCCCCGCAACGTTGTATTTCCTATCCACCACGCCTAAGATTCAACGAAACCAGCCTTCGCGCCACGCCATGAACGACTGCAACGAACCCGATGCCGACGTCACCAGCCTCGCTTCCCGCCTGGCTGCACTGACCACCGAGCACAGGGACCTCGACGCGGTCATCGCCCAGGTGTCGGTCGCCCCGCCCCCCGGGGACGATCTGCTGCTGCGGCGCCTCAAGAAGCGCAAGCTGGTCCTGAAAGACCGCATCTCCCTGATCGAGCGCCTGCTCGACCCGGACGTACCCGCCTGATGTCCCTCAACCCACCCTGACGCTCCCGACTGCATGCCCATCCACCGAAACGCCGGGGCCGACACGCTCGCCCTGCACGCCGGACAGACGCCCGACCCCGTCCATCGCTCCCGCGCAACACCGATCCACTTCACCACCAGCTACGTCTTCGAAAGTGGTGACCACGCCGCAGCCCTGTTCAACCAGGAACGCGCCGGCCACGTGTATTCGCGCATTTCCAACCCCACCAACGCCGTGCTGGAGGAGCGCATCGCCGCCCTGGACGGCGGCGTCGGTGCCATTGCCTGCGCCAGCGGCCAGGCCGCCCTGACCCTCGCCATCACCACCCTGATGGGCAGCGGTGGCCACATCGTCGCATCCCGCTCCCTGTATGGCGGCTCCCACAACCTGCTGGGCTACACCCTGCCCCGCTTCGGCATCGAGACCACCTTCGTGCCGGCCGGCGATGCAGATGCCTGGCGGGCAGCCATCCGCACCAATACCCGCCTGCTGTTCGGCGAATCCATCGGCAACCCGGGGCTCGAGGTGCTCGACATCCCGACCCTGGCCCAGATCGCCCGGGACGCACACCTCCCGCTGATGGTGGACGCCACCCTGGTCACCCCCATCCTGCAATGCCCCATCGACCTCGGCGCCAACATCGTCATGCACTCCGCCACCAAGTACCTGGGCGGTCATGGTGTGGCCATTGGCGGCCTGCTGGTGGACGGTGGCAATTTCGACTGGGAAGCCAGCGAAGGGCGCTTCCCGACCCTCACCGAACCCTATGAAGGCTTCCATGGCATGGACTTCGCCGAGGAGTCGCCCATCGCCGCCTTCCTGCTGCGGGCCCGCCGCGAAGGCCTGCGCGACTTCGGCGCCTGCCTGTCGCCGATGAACGCCTTCCAGATCCTGCAGGGCATGGAAACCCTCGGCCTGCGCATGGAACGCCACGTCGCCAACGCCCGGGCGCTGGTGGAGCACCTGGTCAAGCACCCCTTCGTCGAATCGGTCTCCTGGCCCGAGCTGGACAGCCACCCGGACAAGGCCCTGGCCACGCGCCTGCTGCCGCAAGGCTGCGGCGGCGTCTTCAGCTTCAGCCTCAAGGGCGGGCGCAAGGCCGGCAGCACCTTCATTGAAGGCCTGCGCCTGTTCTCCCACCTCGCCAACGTGGGCGACGCCAAGTCCCTGGCCATCCATCCGGCCAGCACCACCCACTTCCGCATGTCCGCCGAGAGCCTGCTCGCAGCCGGCATCACGGAGGGCACCATCCGCCTGTCCACCGGCCTCGAAACCGCCGCCGACCTGATCGAAGATCTGGACCGGGGCCTGTACGCCGCCCAGAAAGCCAGTGCCTGAACGACCCACGATGAAACTCACCGTCTCCGGCAAGTCCGTTTACTGCTACACCGGTGGCCGCGCCAACCAGCCCGGCCGTCCCACCCTTGTCCTGATCCACGGCGCCGGCCACGACCACAGTGTCTGGACCCTGCAAAGCCGCTACTTCGCCACCCACGGCTGGAACGTGCTGGTGCCCGACCTGCCCGGCCATGGCCAGTCCGAAGGCCCGCAGCGGGAATCCATCGCCGAGCTGGCCGACTGGGTCGGTGCGCTCCTCGACACCGCAGGCACGGGGGCAACCCTGCTCGCCGGCCACAGCATGGGCTCCCTGGTCGCCCTCGAAACGGCCGCCCGCTTTCCCGACAAGGTTTCACTGCTGGCCCTGATCGGCTCCGTCGCCCCGATGCCGGTGGCCCCGCCCCTGCTTGAGGCCACCCTCAGCAACCGGGACAAGGCCCACGCCATGATCAACCAGTGGTCCTACGCCCCACGCAGCCAGCTTGGCAGCAGCAGCATCCCCGGCATGAATCTCACCGCGGTGAATGAGCGCCTGATGCAGCGCCAGGGCCACGGCGTACTGCACCGGGACATGTCGGCCTGCAACGCCTATGCCGGCGGCTTCGAAGCCGCCGCGCGGGTCCGCTGCCCGACCCTGCTGCTGAGCGCCGCCCAGGACCGCATGACGCCCCCCAAGGCCATCACGCCGCTGGCCGAGGCCTTTGGCCGGGAGACGCCACTACGCAAACTGGTGATTCCCGCGGCCGGCCACGCGATGATGGCCGAGGCGCCAGGTGCCGTACTCGAAGGATTGTGGAACTTCGCCGGCGCTTTCCCCTCCTCTATCCAGGAGCGTCCATGACCTGACCCGCAGCCTTCTCCGGGCTCGTCCACCGTTGCTGCACGGTGGACCACCCTCACCGCTCCCAGCCATTTACATCCAAAAAACCATAACGGAGACAACCCATGGCTCAGCACGAACCCACCTCGGACGAACAGGACGCCGCAGGCCTGCCCTTTCCGAGCATCCGCAGCATCGGCTTCGGCGCACCCTTGCGCTGGATCGCCCGAGGCCTTGCCGACCTCAAGGCCTGCCCGGCGGCCAGCCTCTTCTACGGCTTCTGCTTCACAGGCATGGGCCTGCTCGTCACCTTCGTCTTCGAGCACGCCTACCAATACACCTCTGCGGTCACCACGGGCTTCCTGCTCCTGGCGCCCTTCTTTGCGATGGGCTTGTACGAGCTGTCCAGGCGGCGTGAAAGGGGCGAAGCCTGCGCGCTGGCCCCCACCCTCACCGTCTGGCGACGCAACGCCGGCAACATCGCGGTCTTTGCCGGGGTCCTCACCGTCATCTTCCTGATCTGGGCACGGGCCTCGCTGGTCGTCTTCGCCATGTTCTACACCCAGGAACTGCCCAACCTCACGGGCTTTCTGACCCAGGTGCTGGCCCTTGAGAACCTGGAATTCCTGATCGTCTATTTCGCGGTCGGCCTCGTCTTTGCGCTGCTGGTCTTCGCCGTGAGCGTGGTCTCCATCCCCCTGATGCTGGACCGCAATCAGGATGCCATCACGTCAATGCTGGCCAGCATCCGCGCCCTGGCGGAAAACCCGCTGCCACTGCTGTTCTGGGCGATGCTGATCGTCGGAGCGACCCTGCTCGGCTTCCTGAGCTTTCACATCGGCCTGGCCGTGCTGATGCCGATTGTCGGCCACGCCACCTGGCACGCCTACCGGGATCTGGTGGAGCCGCTGCCGGACTAAGTGGCGGGGCGCTTGCCATGCGCAAGCGCTGCCACTGCAGCCAGGACAATTCCGCCTCCCAGCACCTGCAGCGGGCCCACCGGCTCGCCCAGGACGAGGGCCGCCAGCACGAAGGTCACCACAGGCTCCAGGGTCGACAGCGTCGCAGCATCGGCAGCGCCAAGCCGACGCATGCCCGCAAAGAATCCCACCATCGCAACGATGGTGGACACCAGGGCAATCGCGATGACTGCCGCCCAGGCCGCGGGCGTGGCCGGCGGCGCCGGCGCCTGCAGGAGCATCTGCCCCCCGAAGACGGCTGCCGCCGCCAGCATCACCACGGTGGCTGCGGCCAGCGGGTCCTCCTCCCGCAGCACCTTGCCCCCTACCAGGATGTACACCGAGTAGATCAGCGCCGCGGCCAGGCCGAAGCCTATCCCCAGGGGGCTGCCGTCGATGCCGGACCCCAGGATCAGCGCCGTGCCACACAGGGCTGCCAGCACCGCACCGATCCGCAGCCGGGTCAGACGCTCCCCAAGGAAAAGCACGCCCAGCACGGTGACGATGAACGGATAGAGATACAGCAACAGCGCCACCAACCCTGCCGATGCATGACCAAGGGCCGAAAAGAAGCAGAAGGACTGGCCCACATAGCCGACAGCCCCCATCAGGATCAGGATCCACAGGTTCCTCCCCACCGGCCAGGCCCTGCCGGACACGGCCATGAAGAGCGCAAGCAGGCCTCCCGCCACCGCAAAGCGCAGGAAGAGCATGGTCGGCACATCCACGCCTTCCGCCAGGGCCAGGCGTGCAAAGATGGCCATCGCGCCAAAGGAGGCGGCGGACAGGGCCACCAGGCCGGCACCCAGCGCACGAGATCGATCCATGACGACAATCAGCAAGGCAAAGAGGCTCGATGCTGCCCCCCGCCTCCCGCAAGGTCAAGCCATGGGGCGCATTCACCTGTCCTGCCGGCGGCCCGGAGCACAAGTCCGCCTCCGGAGCTTGCATCCGCCAGCCATTCGGCGAGAATGACGCCGTCCCGCACGCCCTGTGCCATCCGACTTCAAGGAGCCGCTCCGTGAGCTTCCGTGCCGCCCCCCTCCTCGCCGTTCTCTCGCTCGCCCTGACTGCCGCCTCCGCCCCGGC
>WBTZ01000298.1 GCA_009026175.1 Zoogloea sp.
CCGACCCGTTGCGGCCGGTCAGGCTTTTGAGAAGCGGCCGTTCGAACGTTTGAATTCACCGACCTGCGCGGCTTTTCGCGCAGGTCCGGTGAAATGAGGGGGTAGCCATCAGATGCTAAATTCCATGACGAATGAATTTCTCCATCTTGTTTTCACCCTCGGGCGCGAGCCCGGCCGCTTGCATCGCGGCATACCAGTTGGCAAGGGCTGTCTTCATCCATGCAGAGTCTTTTTTCCAAACCGGGCCAACGTGCTCTATCCAGAGTTCAATTTCCTTCTCTGAAACATCCTTGTCTTTCGCCAAAACGTCCGCGACGTTGACAAGCATTCGTGCGAGGTCTTCGTCGATCACCTCGGTAGGGATGGCCCAATGGCCGGTACCGAGGCAATCAGTGTAGAAGCCAAGTTGCTTCAACTGATCTAGCAAGAAGGGGTGATCGGAGTCTTGGCCGAACAGTGGGCGAAGGTCGTCGAGTTTTCGAACACCTGACGCAGCCAGTGCCGGGAGAAGCCACGTAGTGTTTTTTCTGGTATGGGAGCGATAAGCTTTCCATTCGTCTTTGATCTCAGCATCATTTCTGGCGAGCGCGAGTGCGCGGAGAATTGATACCTTTCCAGCTTCCTCAATAGCAAGAGCGGCAAGAGAAGCTGCTGTCGGAAAGCGGCCTGCTGCAAGAAGTGTCGCGGCGTCATCGGCCAAACGACGAGCATTACGTCCAGCGATCGTCATGCCCTTGGCGATCTCAGCAACTGTGAGTTCTCCACGATACGCGTCAAGTTTCTTCTGCATTGGGCGATGGACGTAGATGGCTAACGTTTGACGTGAGGGGCCGCCGCAGCGGCGAAGCCGCGAAGGGAACCCACACGCGCAGCTTGTGGGCGGTCCCTCTCGACGGAAGGGTTAGCCGGAATTAGAAAGTCTTTCGGCATGAAATTTTAGCTTTTCAGCGACCCTGCTGACAGCATCTGGCGTCGAAAGCCAGTACGGCCCGCAGCGATGGCCGGCCTTTTCCATTAGCTCGCGAAATAAGTGGAGCTCTGTTTGCGAGGGAGTGTGCCCAAAGAACATCGCTGCAAGTTGAAGCTCGGGGCTGGAATACCCACCCCACGAGTGAATTGAATCGAGAGGCAATGAAGCAACATCCAGTACTACTTCAACCTGGGTGGCTCCATATTTTCCCGCCCCATCCCAGTAGCCGCTAATTTGAGCCTTCATTTCTTCTAGGCTAGAACGGAAGATTTTATCTTCATATAGTGAAGCAAGATTAACGACTATCTGGTCTGGTGTTGGCTCAATTCGAAATATCACCCCTTGATAGCCGACCGGAGGCACTCCTCCTTTTATACTTTTGGCGGCCTCTAAACTTTGTGTCCAAGCAGAGATGGTCTCAGAGAGGTTAAGGTTAGTACCAACTCGCCAAACCGCACTCTTGTCTAAGGCTATCTGTCGATAGCAGATTGCTGAAGACTTGAATGAATCAGGAAGACTTATGGCGGCAGCCTTTAGTGCGGCTCCCCGCTTCTTCTTTTGTTTGGCGTCACCACCTCGCTGCCAATCGCTGACGGCTTGAAGTAGTTCGAGATTGAAAGGGCTGGGATGCGTCATTTCGGCTAAATGGTTGCAGACGGACCCATGGGTCCGTCTGCGGTTAATGGTGCGGATAGAAGAGCGAGGCGCGACAGCGCCTGAACGTCCGCTTTGGGCGCTCGATACCGAAGGTCCGCAATTGGCCG
>WBTZ01000184.1:7500-8927 GCA_009026175.1 Zoogloea sp.
TACGTTCATTGGAAAGATATTCAAGGAGTTTGATCATATCTGGGTGGAGAATATCTCGCCAGGTATCGCACATTATGACCCAATTTGACAGGATGGAAAACCAACATCCCAGACCAACTTCCAACATCACTAATACTCTCCAAAGTGAATAACAATGCTTATCATGCATTTTTAAGCACGCCTGTAAGGCTCCATCGGCATCTGGCAGCTATTGGATGAGATATACTTCGATGCATGCTGACTGTCTTGAGGATTCCCAGCGTACCTCCCCAGCATCACTTCTCGCGAACCTGCAGCGCTTGAGCCACCCTAACCGTATACTATCGACTAACCATACTGAATACCTCTGTCAACAAACGAATGACTGGAATGGACTAGGATTTGTTGAGATATAGCTTAGAGTATGTCCACTGTATAGAATGCCTCTCCCGGGTTCCTAATATCTGGAGATTTGGGTCTAGATCGATTTTTCTCTATAAATAGCTATCGATGAAGAGTCTAGAGCTTTGGAAACTGCTAATCCATGCGCCATACCCCCCGTGTGACCACTTGTTTGGTAGCTGAGGCGACAAAGATCACGCTGTGGAGGGATGAGCTCATCCAGATACTGCACCATACAGAACCCTCACACCATGGGCATATTCATAGATCATCCAGGACGATAAAAACACTATATTGAATGTACATTGATGCTTATTGATGCTTGGATGGGATGCTGGAGTGGAGACTCACTGTAACTTGGTGGATGGGGAGAGGGTGGTCAGGTGACCTTGGGGTGCAGGTATCCAAGTGACCCGTGGCCCGGTTCACCTCCACAATGGGCCCATTTCCTTAGCAATAGTCATAGATCGTAGTGCATGAACACCTACTAGGGTCCGATAAGCGGTTTATGAGTTGTTGAACGCGATTTCGGATAGTCGGGATTTGGGTGGCTTAAATCACGCAATCTGAGAGCTAACTTCGAGTTGGTGTGTTCGGGAGGGAGAATGGCTGTTGATAGATAGAATACACACACAGATAGTGCTGATAACGTGGATTGGTGGCGGTTGGAGGCTGGGAAGAGGAGATAACATTGGTGGGGTATGGCGGGTAGGGTAGGGCAGTGACCGTCACTGCCAGAGAGTCCACTCAGCAGGGAAACTGGCAGAGGGTCCAAGACGGCTTTCAATAGTCTTGTATCCTTGAGTATTCCCGGTCTGCAAAGTCTTGGGTCGAGAGATTGCAGGGTTCAAAATATGCAATTTCGCGGTAGGGTGCTGAGGTTGCTCCATCCACGGAGACGTAATTCGCTTGCACACAGTCTCCAGGCCCATCTGATCGATAAAATATCGTAGCATATGCATAATATCACTTGACAACACCATCCGAGGTCTCAGAATGACCGACTCGTGCACTGGTGCTTTGACCTAAATTGACCTAACCAGCCC
>WBTZ01000185.1 GCA_009026175.1 Zoogloea sp.
GAGCAGCGACGGGCGGAGCAGGCAGCTTGCCCACAGGCCCCGTGGCGACAGGGACTGCGGCAATCACCGCGACAGGAGCGGTCGCCGGCGCATCGGGCGGGGACGCGCTCCGGCTCGCATACTGGACCATCGCCTGCGGCGGCAGCGGCGCCCCCCGCTCCCGCGCCAGGGCGTCCGCGTTGCTGCGGGCCAGGGCCTGGGGATTGCCGCGACAGGCGCCGGCCCCCTCCCGCCAGGCCACCTCGGCGCGGATCGACAGGACATCACGTTCGGCCGCGCTGCCGCCACCGCTCTTGAGGCGCTGGGCCAGATCGGTGGCCGCCTCCCACAGGGGCGCGCAGTACTCGGCATTGTGGGCATCCACCTGGGTCTGCTCCGCCTTGCGCTGAGCCTGTTGCTGACGGCTGCCGGAGCACTTTTCGGCAGCGCCTTCCCAGGCAATCACGGCCTTGCCGTAAAGGCTGGCGGCATCGTCCCAGCGCTTCTCCTTCCACGCCAGGCGGGCGTAATCGACCATCGAGCCGGCGCTCTTCCAGGCGGCATCGCAGGCGGGCCCGGAACTCAGCAGCTCGGCATTGGCGGCCCGCTGCCGCACGGTGGCGGCCAGGCTGCGCTCGGCCTTCTCCCGGTGCGGCGGCTGACAGGCACTCACCGCCTCCCGCCAGACGGCCTCTGCGTCACCGAGCAGACGCTCCAGCTCTGCCGGATCTCCCTTCTCGCTGAGCGCGGCCGTCGCCTTGAGGTCGAGCTCCAGCGCCCGGTCCAGGCGCGGCAGGCACTCCGTCTGGTGTGACGCCAGCGCTTCGGCCTGGCGCAGATCCGCGGCAAGCGACTCCCCCTGCCGGGTCGCCTGGGCCGCCTGGGCCGGACATCCGGCCACCACCCGTCCGTAGGCAGCGCCTGCCTCGCGCAGGATGAGCGCCGCATCCTTCCAGCGCCGCACGGCAACAAGCTGCCGACCACGCTCCTGCGCCGCGTCGGCCTCCTGAAGGAGCACCGGACAGTCCGATGCCGCCACTGAAGACTCCGGCATGCCGGCAGGCATATCGACCGACTGGCCCGGCGCCGGGCCCGCCGCGGCCAGGGTGCCGAGGGCAAGAATCCAATCACGCAGCATTGCTCACACCTTCATTCGTTGCCCGACTCCAGGGGCATTCTCAACAGGGTATCGATCAGCCCTCCCGCGCCGGGCGCGGCGGACATCACCACTTCATCACTTTCGATGATCAGGCCCTGGCTTGCCGCTTCATCGAGGGCACTGGGCAGATCGGTCAGTTTCAGGGCAAAGGCCTCCAGCGAAGCCCCTTTGAGGACCGCTGCCAGCATCTCCTCCCGCTGGGTCTGGCGGGCCAGGCCGGCCAGCGCCCGCAGGCGGGATTCATCAAACACGAAAGCGTTGGCCAGCAGCCCGCGATCGAGCAGCTTCTGGTGCAGGGTGGCCCCCGCCAGGGGGTCGCCGCCCAGCCGGCCGATCCGGTCGTAGGCCCAGCGGTCGGCGTCATCGAAGACGGTCGTGGCAACCCAGGACAGGCTGGACACAGCGAGGCCGACCCGCGACATGAAACTCGCGCCCAGCGCATTCCCCGCCTGCACCGCCACGGTTTTCCCCACCTCCTCACCGACCCGCTGCAGATAGTCCCGACTGGCCTGCTCGGCAAGACTCCGGGCCGCGTCCTGCAGGGCGGCCTTCGCCGCCGCCTCGCCAGCCGACCGTGCCGCAGCCGCGGCAGCCGCCTGGGCCGCCTGGTTTGCCGCCACCTTGGCCGCTTCCGCCGCCGCGTTCAGGCCGACGGCCAGAGTCGCCACCTCGAACAGGGTCGAGACGATCTCCTTGCTGTAATGGAAGGTCTTCATCCGCGCCCCGCCCTCCTCGGACAGGCCCTGGGTCCACAAGACCATCCAGAGGGCCTCGTCGGAGCTGATCTGCGGTATGAACACATGCAGCGGATGAATGCTCATCAGCCAGTGGAAATCCTGGTAGGCCGGCGTCAGCGGCGGCGCCAGGCGGGTGTAGCCGCGGCATACCTGGAAGGGCTTGACCATCACGGTGCGACCGGCCGCCGTGCGGACCGGGAAGGGCTCCCCCTCATCCCTCCGCTCGGCCAGCTCCCGCAGCATCTTGCCCGAGTCATTCCTGTGATAGCCCTTGATGTCCACCAGCTTGTCGCCAGGGAGCAGGCCGGCATCCGGTGCGGCGCCGATGACGGTGAGGCGCTCATCCACCTGCAGCGCCCGGACCCAGGCGACCCGGTCGTCCTCCGGCCAGTCATAGCTGGTGGCCACGCTGAAGGGCAGCTCCCACTGGCGGCTGCAGTCCTTGTCCTGCAGGGCCGCCGAACGGGCAATGGCTGGCCGCAGGGCCCGCTCACCATGACCGAGCAGGCGCAGATCGGCCAGCAATGTCTCATTCACCTTTCGACCGTCGTCCGTCGTGTATTTCACCGAACTGCAACCCGGCAGCCACGCAAGGCCCAGAACCAGCACGAGGAGCAGACGGAGCGACATTCGAAGCACCTGGACGCCGTGTAAGAAAATGTAATGAAAACGCCAGCCGCAGATTATGCCGGAGAATCCCGCCCTGAAACGCAAGCGGGGACACGCGCTGCATTTCCCCCTGCAAGGCTACCCAAGTGCAGGTAAATCAAAGATAATTGCGGTCTTTGCGCGCCGTTCCCCTGGCCGAAGGTTCTTCGATGTCTTCTTCGCGTAACGTCAAGCCGCCCGTCTTCAATCCCCTGACTGGCGCGATTCGCGCGCTGGCCATGGACGCCGTCCAGAAAGCCAACTCCGGCCACCCCGGTGCCCCCATGGGCATGGCCGAAATCGCCGAGGTGCTGTGGCGTCGCCACCTGCGCCACAACCCGGCGAATCCCCAGTGGGCCGACCGGGACCGTTTCGTCCAGTCCAACGGCCACGGCTCGATGCTGATCTACGCCCTGCTGCACCTCACCGGCTACGATCTGTCCATCGACGACCTCAAGAACTTCCGCCAGCTGCACAGCCGGACCCCGGGCCACCCGGAGGTCGGTTACACCCCCGGCGTCGAGACCACCACCGGCCCCCTCGGCCAGGGCATCACCAACGCAGTGGGCATGGCGCTGGCCGAGAAGATCCTCGCCGCCGACTTCAACCGCCCCGGCCACGAGATCGTCAATCACCACACCTATGTCTTCCTGGGTGACGGCTGCCTGATGGAAGGCATCTCCCACGAGGCCTGTTCCCTCGCCGGCACCTGGGGCCTGGGCAAGCTGATCGCCTTCTACGACGACAACAACATCTCCATCGACGGCCACGTCGAAGGCTGGTTCACCGACGACACGCCCAAGCGCTTCGAAGCCTATGGCTGGCACGTGGTGCGCGATGTGCAGGGCCATGATCCCGAAGCCATCGAAGCCGCCCTCGCCGCCGCCCGCGCCGAGACCGGCCGCCCCTCGCTGATCTGCTGCAAGACCATCATCGGCGCCGGCGCCCCCAACAAGCAGGACAGCCACGACGTGCACGGCGCCCCGCTGGGCGCTGCAGAGATCGAGGCCACCCGTGCCCACATCGGCTGGAACCACCCGGCCTTCGAGGTCCCCGCCGACGTCTACGCCGCCTGGGACGCCCGCGCCAAGGGTGCCGCAGCCGAAGCCGAATGGCGCAGCCGTTTTGCGGCCTACGCCACCGCCTTCCCTGAACTGGCCGCCGAATTCACCCGCCGCATGGCCGGTGAGCTGCCCGCCGACTGGGCCGCCCACGTGGACGCCGTGCTGGCCAAGGTCACCGACAAGGGCGAGACCATCGCCACCCGCAAGGCCAGCCAGAACAGCATCGAAGCCTTTGCACCCAAGCTGCCCGAACTCCTCGGCGGCTCCGCCGACCTGGCCGGCTCCAACCTGACCCTGTGGTCCGGCGCCAAGGGCGTCAGCAAGACCAGCGGTGGCAACTACGTCTATTACGGTGTGCGCGAGTTCGGCATGGCGGCCATCGCCAACGGCGTGGCCCTGCACGGCGGCCTGATCCCTTACACCGCCACCTTCCTGATGTTCAGCGAATATGCCCGCAATGCCCTGCGCATGGCGGCGTTGATGAAGGTGCGCCAGATCTTCGTGTTCACCCACGACTCCATCGGTCTCGGCGAAGACGGCCCGACCCACCAGCCGGTCGAGCAGACCGCCACCCTGCGCCTGATCCCCAACATGGACGTCTGGCGCCCCTGCGACACCGCCGAATCCGCCGTGGCCTGGGCCTCGGCCATCGAACGCAAGGCAGGCCCCACCTCCCTCGCCTTCTCGCGCCAGAACCTGCCCTTCCAGGCACGCAGCGCTGCACAGCTCACCGACATCCGCCGCGGCGGCTATGTCCTGTCCGAAGCGGGCACTCCGTCACAGCCGGTCCAGCCGCAAGCCGTTATCATAGCGACCGGCTCCGAAGTGGCCCTCGCCGTGGCCGCCCAGCAGCAGCTTGCCGAAGCCGGCATCGCCGTGCGCGTGGTCTCCATGCCCAGCACCAACGTCTTCGACCGCCAGGACCCGGAATACCGCAGCAGCGTGCTGCCCAGGGGCCTGCCCCGCGTGGCCGTGGAGGCCGGTGTCACCGACGGCTGGCGCAAGTATGTGGGCCTCGAAGGCGAAGTGATCGGCCTCGACCGCTTCGGCGAGTCCGCCCCGGCCGGCGAGCTGTTCAAGTATTTCGGCATCACCGCCGAGGCGGTCGCCGCCGCGGTGAAGAAGGTCATCGCCTGAGGCTCGGACAAGCACCTCACCGCACGCGCGGCCCCCGGGGCCGCGCCCGCAGAATTTGTTTTTGTGTGATTAAGACTAGGGAGAAGAATCGATGAGCATCAAGGTCGCCATCAATGGTTTCGGTCGTATCGGCCGCTGCACGCTGCGTGCCATCTACGAGCAGGGTCTGCAGAACGAATTCGAAGTGGTTGCCATCAACGCCTCCGGCGACCTGGCCACCAACGCTCACCTGCTGAAGTACGACACCACCCATGGCCGCTTCGCCACCCCGGTTGAGACCGAAGGCGAGAACATCATCATCATCGATGGCAAGAAGATCCCCTTCTACTCCACCAAAGACCCGAAGGGCGTGAACTGGGGCACCCACGGGGTGGACGTGCTGCTGGAATGCACCGGCGCCTACACCACCAAGGCCAAGGCCCAGGCCCTGCTGGACCAGGGTGCCAAGCGCGTGCTGATCTCCGCCCCCGGCGGTGACGACGTGGACACCACCATCGTCATGGGTGTGAACGAAGGCGCCCTGAAGGCCGGCATGACCGTCGTCTCCAACGCCTCCTGCACCACCAACTGCCTGGCCCCGGTCGCCAAGATCCTGGCCGACAGCGTTGGCATCAAGCAGGGCCTGATGACCACCATCCACGCCTACACCAACGACCAGGTCACCGTGGACGTCCGCCACAAGGACCTGCGCCGTGCCCGTGCCGCCGCCGCCAACATCATCCCGACCAAGACCGGCGCCGCCAAGGCCGTCGGCTTGGTGCTGCCGCAGCTGGTCGGCAAGGTCGACGGTTTCGCCCTGCGCGTGCCCACCATCAACGTGTCCCTGGTGGACCTGACCTTCACCGCTGATCGCGCCACCACCAAGGAAGAGATCAACGAGTTGATGACCGCCGCCGCCAACGGCCCGCTGAAGGGCATCCTGGCCGTCAACACCGAGCCGCTGGTGTCCTCCGACTTCAACCACACCACCGTCTCCTCCACCTTCGATGCCACCCAGACTCGCGTCATCAAGGGTGAGGACGGCTCCGTGCTGGTCAAGGTCCTGGCCTGGTACGACAACGAGTGGGGCTACTCCTGCCGCATGCTCGACGCGGCCCGCGCCTTCGTCAACGCCAAGTAACAGCGCCGTATCGACGCCCCGCCCCGTGCGGGGCGTTTTCATTCCGACGACCTGAAGAACATCATCATGCAAGTCAAGAAACTCACCGACCTCGACGTCAAGGGCAAGAAGGTCTTCATCCGCGCCGACCTCAACGTGCCCCAGGATGACGCCGGCAACATCACCGAAGACACCCGCATCCGCGCCTCGATCCCGTCGATCAAGTACGCCCTCGAAGGCGGCGCGGCGGTCATGGTCACCTCCCACCTGGGCCGTCCGACCGAAGGCGAGCTGAACGCCGAGGACAGCCTCGCGCCGGTCGCCGTGCGCCTGGGCCAGCTCCTGCACAAGCCCGTGCGCCTGATCCAGAACTGGGTGGACGGTGGTTTTGAAGTCGCCCCGGGCGAAGTCGTGCTGCTGGAGAACTGCCGCTGCAACAAGGGCGAGAAGAAGAACAACGAAGAGCTGGCGCGCAAGATGGCGGCCCTCTGCGACATCTACGTGAATGACGCCTTCGGCACCGCCCACCGGGCCGAGGCCACCACCCACGGCATCGCCCGCTTCGCCCCGGTGGCCTGCGCCGGCATGCTGATGGGCGCCGAGATCGACGCCCTGGGCAAGGCCCTGCACGCCCCCGCCCGCCCGCTGGTGGCCATCGTCGGCGGCTCCAAGGTCTCGTCCAAGCTGACCATCCTCAAGTCCCTGGCCGACAAGGTCGACCAGCTGATCGTCGGCGGCGGCATCGCCAACACCTTTCTGCTGGCCTCCGGCAAGCGCATCGGCGAATCCCTGGCCGAGCCCGACCTGGTCAAGGAAGCCCACGCCATCATGGACATCATGAAGGCCCGCGGCGCCGAGGTGCCCCTGCCCACCGACGTGGTGGTGGCCGACGAAGTCTCGGCCCTGGCCCGAGCCAACAAGATCTCCGTGGATGACGTGGCGGCCCACGACCGCATCCTGGACATCGGCCCGAAGAGCGCAGCCCGCCTCGGCGAGATCATCGCCAATGCCGGCACCATCGTCTGGAACGGCCCGGTCGGTGTGTTCGAGCTGCCCCAGTTCGCCGGCGGCACCAAGATGCTGGCCTCCGCCATCGCCCACTCCGAGGCCTTCTCCATCGCCGGCGGCGGCGACACCCTGGCGGCCATCGCCAAGTTCGACATTGCCGATGACGTGGGCTACATCTCCACCGGTGGTGGCGCCTTCCTGGAGTTCCTCGAAGGCAAGACCCTGCCCGCCATCGCCGCCCTCGAAGAGCGCTTCAAGGACTGAGTCCCCGCAGCCCTCTCGTGCAGTACCCCGAAATGCGGCCTCCGGGCCGCATTTCCCATTCCGGGCAGAGAAACTCCAGCATCCTCCCGTGCAGTCGTTATGCTGGGAGCAGGCCCTGCGACTTCACATCCAAGCCCGACACCATGTTCCGACTGGTTGCACCGTCCATCGGCTCCACCCCTCGCATCGTTGCGGCGATCATCATGTTCGTCGTCTTCGATCTGGTGGCCTTGCTGAGCAACCTGTGGATCGCCGAGCAGGTGGCGCAGGATGCAGTCGCCATCAACCTGGCGGGCCGGCAGCGGATGCTCTCCCAGCAGACCACCAAGGCCCTGTTGCTGGCCACCCGCCCGGGGATCAACGAAAGCCCGGAGCATGCCCGCCGGGAGATCGTTACCGCCTTCACGCTGTTCGAACAAACCCTGCGGGCCTTCGACGAAGGCGGCGAAGCCACCGGCGGCGATGGCCACCGCGTGGCCCTGCGTGCCGTCAGTGGAGAAGCCTCCCGGATCGTGCGCCGGGCACGCGGCCTCGTTGCACCGCTTACGGCGCTGCTCCACGACGAGCGCGGCCATCTGCCGAACGGCCTGGAGCCCGCCGCCGACTACCTTGTGCAGCACAACGCCGCCATCCTGGACCTGATGAACCAGCTCACCACGGTTCTCGAACAGGACTCGATCCGCCGCACCCGTGACCTGCGGACGATCCAGAGCAGCGCCTTTCTGCTCGCGCTGGTCAACTTCATGGTCCTGGTGCTCGGCATGATCCGCCGCCACCGTGCCGCAGAAGAGGCTGGCCAGCTCTGGCGCAACCAGGCGCGCCAGGATCCCCTGACCGGCATTGCCAATCGCAAGGCCTTCGAGGAAGGCGCCGAGGCCCTGCTGATGCGGGCCCGCCAGGACAATGGCAGCGGCGCCCTGCTCCTGCTCGATCTGGATGGTTTCAAGCCGATCAACGACCGGTTCGGCCATTCGGCGGGGGATGACATCCTCAAGGCGGTCGCCGGAGCCCTCACGGCAGCCGCCCGGGGCACTGATCTGGTGGCACGCCTCGGCGGCGACGAGTTCATCGTCCTGTGCCCACGAGCCTACAAGGAGGTGGACATCGACCCGCTCTGCGAACGGCTCGTCAATGCCATTTCCACCCTGCCTACGGCTGACCTGCCGGGCTGCCGCCTGGGCGTCAGCATAGGGGTCGCCACCTACCCGGATTGCGGGTACAGCCTCAACGGCCTGCTGTCCCGCGCCGACAAGGCCATGTATGTGGCCAAGGGTGCCGGCGGCAGCCGGTGGCAGCAGGCCGCCTGAGCCAGCACCCGGACGCGGCTCAGAGCTGGCGCTCGCTGCGGATCTTCCATTCGCCGGCTTCGCGCACCCACTCCAGCCGCTTGCGGCCAGCATCGCTGTAGCTGCCCGACTGGTAACGCTGCTCGAAGTTCACTGCGATCACCTCCCCCTCCGGCTTGAAGGTCGGCGCACCGAGCTGCACACGGATGTCCCCCTTCTTGTCGAGCTTGGTGCGGCGATCTGCTTCCCAGGCGCTGCGCGCCCGGTTATCAGCCGGCACAAAGGTCGCGGCATAGAAGCTCAGGTAGCGCTTGGCATCCTTCGACTCCCAGGCCTGGCGCCATGCCTCCAGGCGGCTGGCGACCGCCGCCGCCGGATCCTCCGCCGCCACCGGACGTGCAGCGCTGGCCGGCCTGGTGGTGGCCGGCGTGGCGGGAGCCTGGGCCGTCGCGGCGACAGCCGGGGCAGGAGCGGGCTGGGGGG
>WBTZ01000299.1 GCA_009026175.1 Zoogloea sp.
TTGTGCATAAAGAGCTGCTATCGTGTCACGCTCTTCCTGCGTTAGCTGGTTGTAACTTCGGGATTGTGCCATGCTCTAATTGTAATATTTCTTTTAGAGCGTTGCACTTCCTTGTAGAACTCATAATATTTGATTTCGCTCCGATTTCATCGGCGCCAATACACGTCGTACTGCCATATTGAGTATTACTCGAATTATAAACGAAAGAAATTTTAATAGTATAATCGTTGTGCGATCCTTCCACAAATGTAATATTGTTTGGATACGTCGTAGAAGAGATATACATATCCCAAATATTAAATGCATTCCTTATTTCATCTTTGATTTCATCTACTGCATTCGGGGATAAATACATGGTATTGAGTCCAGAAACGGTTGACTCATCAAAGTACCACTTAATAATGCCACTCAATTCGTCTTCGTATTGCGGTCTGATACCCGGAAATTCATATCCGGTTCCGTATTGGCTAAACCCCAACGTTATGTAGCACAATAATAATATTGATACTTGCTTGGTGCGCATATCTACCTTCCTTTCTTGTTAATACCTTCCTCGATAAATGATGTTTGTATCGAACGAATAACGATATATGACATATATCGAACTGCCTTTCACCCACAGATCCCACAGATACTTGTTTTGTTCAACTCCATCCGGAGTGTTGACCGCTTTCCACTCTACGCCGTTCCAATGCATAATTCTACTGTACGGTGATACGGCAAAGATATTCGATGACGATGTTCCATCCATGAAGAGAAATGGAATCGTCTCTTTATCATACGATGTTTGCCACGTGGTATCGGTAATCGAATAGATGCCCTCGCCCCCGGCAAAATACCTTCCGCCGCTCCAAGGATTAAATACATAAAGGCCATAGTTCTTTTTCTTATAATATTCCATCTCCGTCGTTTTCGTGATAAGCGACCATGCTCCCGATCGCTCCTTTGAATAAACACAATAGTAGTTGTTCAGTGACAGGCCCAAGGCCCTGCCTCCAACGAACATGCGCTGAGCATCCCCTCCTATCTGTAATGAAAGATTGGTATCTAATACTGTCTTCGTGAATGAGGTTCCATCATAATGGATTATTTCTCCGTGCGATCCAGAAAAATAGACATCCATCGGTGCGACCACTTTAATTCCTTGTATGCCATCTTTGCACCTTTCCATAGCAACTTCCGTCCATGAGCTCCCATTAAAATGAAGAACCAGACTGGAATCACCGCTTACTCCGTAGTAGCCCCCTCGATATCCAACCGCCCAAACATCATTTTTACCAGAGCCTTCAATTTTACTAAAACCCACATAACTGTTGATAAACCCGCCCTCTCCGCGTGTTATTGTCACCGGGCTCCATTTATTCCCATCATAATGGTATAAGGAAGCACGTCCGCCAACTTCATTATGCCCTGCAGCATAAACGTTATTGGTATCAGAGCCCCAAATAGAGCGCAGTAATAATTGTGCCCCTTGGTACGGGTTTCTTATTGTATCCGCAATCCAGGTGATTGTGGGATGAGATGGCTCAGGAGGAACATCTGGCGGCAGGTCTTCCTTGCATTTCAGGTGAAGAAAGACCGTTAAGCATAGCACTATTGACATCATTGATGTGCGTGGCATGACTATACCTTGTCTTGTGTTGCTGCCTTGGGCCAAATCGCGATGTGATGGATTTCGCTCTTGGAACTTCTTGGGACACAATTT
>WBTZ01000300.1 GCA_009026175.1 Zoogloea sp.
GAAGAGAAATCAAATACGTACAAAAACTGTTGAACGAGCGACCACGAGAAGCACTCAACTGGCGAACCCCGAAAAATGCGTTTAACCAACTTGTTGGATCTGTTGCGTTAAAAACTTGAATCTACCATATTAATTAATGAGCGGACTCCAGTATTAACAACATCGCCGTCTTCGGGTTTGGTGTTGCCAAGTTCAGTCGCTTGACCCATATCAGCAAATGAGATAATAATGTGTGCCCCCTCATCTCCTTCTTGAACAGATAAATTATTAGGATAGTATTCAGAACTGATAAATGATCGCCATATCTCCATGGCATTGGCAATTTCTTCACGAATTTCGCTTCGTGCAGCTTCGGCATCACCACCGAGCTTTGTGGTATTATTGGGAAGAGTATTATCATAATACCATTTTATTATTCCACCATCAGCGTTGTAGTATTGCGCTTTTAGGCCAGGGAAATCTGTCCTTGGATTTCCCTGCCCATAAAGAGAAACAACGCAAATCAGCATTGTGACCCATATTTTGAGCATTGTCATATCCTTTCCTTAATATGTGCCGCGGTAAATGATGTTCGTATCGAAGGAGTAAAGATACGATACGAATACCATGTTGTGCTTCACCCAAAGAGCGGTCAACGATTGTGTATTCTCAATCCCTTCCGGAAGATTCACCTTTTTCCAATCTACCCCGTTCCAATGAATCAAATGGCTAGCGCTCACCGCAAACACATTCGTGGGAGTGGTGCCGCGTATGAGCTGATAGGATGAATTATCCCCGCCATAACTCATCTGCCAAGTGGTATCTGTGATGATGAAGATGCCTTCACCGGCTACAAAGTATCGACCTCCGCCCAGTGAATAAAAGTCCCTGTAACCAATACGCTGCTTGTTGAAGTACTCCATCAATGACATCTTCTGGATGAGTTGCCAAGGTTCGGAAGATTGCTTCGAGTAGACGGACAGATCTTCCCGGGGATACCTTCCAGCGCCTCCAGCAAACATCCTGTCCGCATCACCACCTATCCAGGGAGCGAAGTTCGTATCGAGCACTACCGTAGAAAACATCGTGCCGTCATAATGATAGATTTCTCCATTGGATCCTGATAAATATACATTGGACGAAGAGAGAACTTTTATCCCCTGCATGGAGTGTTTTGCTCTATTCATTACAACTTCTTTCCATAATACACCATCGAAGTGAATGACCAAGCTGGAGTCGGGACTCCAGCCATAATAGCTGCCGCGTCTACCGACAGCCCATATATCAGATTTACTAGAACCATCAATTTTAGACAATGAGATGTAACTTCCAATGAATCCCCCTTCTCCATTCGTGATTCGAATGACATTCCATGTTTTCCCATCATACCGAAACAATGATGCATTACCGCCAGCACTGTTGTGCCCCGCAACATAGACATCATTCGTATCGGAACCCCAAATTGATCGCAAAGACAATTGCGATGTTTCGTATGGGTTCCTTATAGTATCTGCTACCCAGACAATTGTGGGATGAGATGGCTCAGGAGGAACATCTGGCGGCAGGTCTTCCTTGCATTTCAGGTGAAGAAAGGCCGTTAAGCATAGCACTATTGACATCATTGATGTGCGTGGCATGACTATACCTTGTCTTGTGTTGCTGCCTTGGGCCAAATCGCGATGTGATGGATTTCGCTCTTGGAACTTCTTGGGACACAATTT
>WBTZ01000301.1 GCA_009026175.1 Zoogloea sp.
CATTATTCCCATGGCGCTCGCGTTCCCGCTCATTACGGGGCGGCGGTGGCCGCCGGTCATCGCGTCGTTCATCGCGGTGTTCGTCCCGGCGCCATTCTTCCCTGCGCTCGTCCCTACGCCCTTCCCAGCGATCATCCCGGCGTCCGTCCCAGCGGTCGTCACGACGCCAGTCGTCCGGCGGCCGGTGCGGCGGCGGGGCCACGTGCATCGGAGGAGGCGCGGGGCGCCAGTTGCGATGGGTGTCGTACCAGGGGCGATCCCGGTAATAGCGGCCCCAGTAATCTCCGATTACAAAGCTGATCAGGGGAATGCCGAAGGATGGGCCGTACTCGATGACGGGCAGGGGCGGACCATTCCACGAGAAGCTCAGCGCGCCGCTCCAGGCCCAGCCACGCAGGCCGTCCGGGGCGATGACGTCACACCACTGGTAGCCCCGGATGCAGCCCGCGACTTCGAGCCCGATGCCCGGCGGGACCACCACGAGCAGGGGATAGTCCGGGCCGGGGCCGGCATGGATGCGCATGGGTTCGACGGTATAGGCCGGCCGTGCAGTGGCGATGGCCGGTAGCAGCAGCGCTGCGCCAGCCAGGCAGGTCAACAGGGTTTTGGTGGTCATGACGGCCCCCCTTTCTTTTGGTGTCTATCCGGACAATACGCCCGGTGCCGGGTAATGCAACGCATCGTGCGGCAGAAAGAGGCAGGAGCGACTGTAAGCACAGGTTTCCGGCACTGCGGAGAAGCCTGTGAGCGCCCCCTGCGCCGGTAAAGTTGCCCGGCGGATCGCCGTAGATCATGCCAGTCCCCAGGATACAAGGAGCCCGTGATGAGAGTCGATTCTGCCAGTGTCACCCTCGCGGCGAGCCATCAGAGCTCGAGCCGGGTCGAGGTCAGCGAGCGGCTCGACGCCTGGGTCGGGCGGCGCCAGCAGGCGGCTGACGAGCGGGCCCCCTCCCGCTCGGTGATCGTTTCCGACGCGGCCCGTCAGGCGCTCGATCTGGACAAGGTGCTGGCGGCAAAGCCGGCCGGTGATGAAGAGAACAAGCTGGATCCCAAGCTCGAATTCCTCAAGGCCCTTGTCGAGGCACTGACCGGGGAGCGTATCGACCTGGTGTCCTCCTCCGACCTGGCGACGGGCCCCGGCCCCGGCGGTGCAGCAGTAGCTGCGGCGGGGGGCGGGGCAACTCCGGACGCGGGTTTCGGCCTGGAGTATGACCGTACCGAGACGCGTACCGAGACCGAAGCGCTGCAGTTTGAGGCCGGTGGCACGATCCGGACGGCGGACGGGAGGGAGATCGGATTCCGGCTGTCCCTCTCGATGTCGCGTACCGAGACGGAGACAAGCAACTTCAGCCTCCGCGCCGGCAATGCGGTGAGCAAGGATCCCCTGGTCATCAACTTCGACGGCGCCGGGGCGAGCCTGAGCAGCCAGCGCTTCCGCTTCGACCTGATGGGCGATGGCCAGCAGGTGGACATGCCGACCCTGGGGCATGGAAGCGGCTTTCTGGTGCTGGATGCGCTGGAGTCGGGGCAGGTGACGTCAGGACGTCAGCTCTTTGGTCCGAACAGCGGTGATGGCTTTGCCGACCTGGCCCGCTATGACAGCGACGCCAACGGCTGGATCGATGAGGCCGACCCGGTATTCGGCCGGCTGGGTGTGTGGACCCCGGATGCCCAGGGCGGCGGCGCGGTGAGCAGCCT
>WBTZ01000006.1 GCA_009026175.1 Zoogloea sp.
GCAGGACCCTCCCCTCCCCGTCGATGATCTCCACCACGATGTCTTCGGCCGTGATGTGCATGGACCCGGACGGGCACTGGTGCGCAATGAAGCCCGCGTCGCGCCCCCCGTAGCCGTTGGCCACCGGGCAGGCAAAGAGGCGGCTGATCAACTCGCGCTGGTGGTCGTAGAGACGCTCCGACGTCACGAAGACCACTTTTACCCCCAGATCGTCCAGGCGGATGCCCTTGCGCTCCGCATGGGCCGCGATGTGGCTGATCGCGGAGGGGTAGCCGAAGAGCATGGCCGGCCGCATCTGGCGGATGGTGGCAATGAAGCCCTCCACCTTGGCGTCGGACATCTCGAAGGCCGGCAACAGGCGTGTGCGCATCAGCGTATCCCGGATCAAGCGGACCCGGTCCTGGGTCCCCAGCTCGATCGGCGACCCCCAGATCACGACTTCGGGGTCACCGATGTCCACATCCCACCAGCGCGTGGCACGCCACTTGGCCGCCACGTCATGGGTGACACGCTCGGTCCCGATGAAGAAGATCAGCGGCTCGCCGCTTGAGCCCCCGGTATTGAAGCGCGACAGGCCGACGGCCTTGTCGGAGCGCAGGGCATCGCTGTTGTCGCGGATCACCTTCTTGGTCAGGAAGGGCAGCGCCTGGAGATCAGCAATGCTGGCCAGTGCGTCGGGATCGAAGCGATTCTGCGCGAACAAGTCCCGGTAGTAGGGCACGTGCTGACGCACGTCGCCGAGGAAGGCCTTGAGACGCTTCAGCTGCAAGGCCTCGATGCGCTCCCGCGGCCACCACTGGGAGTCCTCCATGTCGCGCCGGATACGCACCGTATCGTGGTGCTTGAGACGCTCCTGGAGCGGGAAGAGCACATTGGAGACGAAACGGCCATAGAGATCGGACATGATGGACTTATTCCTGCGTCCGGCGCGTTGCCGGTTGATGGGATTGATGCATGGCCTCGCCGTAGACGGCCAGAAGCTCGCCTTTGACGACCTGCCAGCTGTAGCGGCGGACCTCCTCCAGGCCGGCCTCGCGCAGGCGGGTCACCAGCGCAGTATCACCGAGCACGCGCAGCGCAGCGGCCGCCATGGCCTCCGGCTCATCCCGCGGCACCAGCATTGCGGTGTGCTCATGGCGGACCAGGTAGGGAATGCCGCCCACGTCGGTGCTGACCACCGGAACCCCGCTCGCCAGTGCCTCGAGCACCGACACCGGCATGTTATCCACGCGGCTCGGGTTCAGCGACAGGTCGGCATCCTGATACAGGGCCGCCATCTGGTCCCGGTCCAGCCGGCCGGTGAAGCGGACCTGTGCGGCCACGCCCAGGCGCTCGGCGAGCGCCTTCAAGTCCGCCTCAAGCGGGCCACTGCCTGCGACGGACAGACGTGCCTCGGGGCGCTGGGCGAGGATCAACGCAAAGGCGCGGAGAGCCGTGTTGATGCCATAGATCTCTTCGAGATTGCGGGCCACGACGATATGGGCCGCCGCGGCACGGACCGGCCCGACCGGGCGGAAGCGGAGCAGATCCACCACATTGGGCACGATGCGCCCCGGCATGCCGAAGCGGGCAAAGACATCCAGCAGGAAGCCCGAGGGGAGCACCAGCACGGAGGCTCTCGCCATGCTCGGCCGCACCCAGGCCGCCGCCCGCGCCAGAAAGGCCTCCGCCTCACCGCCGTGATAATTGACCACCACCGGCTTGCCCCTCAAGGCACCGATCCAGACCGCGGGGGCGGAAAACAGGTGCCAGGACCACCCGGAATTGGCCATCACATGGAGCAGATCAGCCCGTCCGGCGGCGCGCCACAGGGACCACAGGTAAGGCAGCAGCCGGGCGAACGCACGCAGGCCCTGGATACGCCCCACCCAGGCCGGCCTGTAGGGTGCGTTGACCTGCACCAGCTCAACGGCCGCGCCCTCCCCTGCGAGGAGTTCGGCAAGCTGCCGCGTCTGGTTGGCCATGCCGCCGGCCGGAGGCGGCAGCGGGCCGACCAGGGCGATCCGCAACCCGGCCAGGTTCATGCCACCTTACCAGGTACAAGGCCGGCATAGACTCGCCGGTAATTGGCGACACTGTTTGTCCAGTTGCGTACATCCTCGACGAAACTGCGACCGGCACGCCGCATGGCCGGCCAGCGCTCCCGGTGGTCGAGCATGTCGGTAAGCGCCGCGGCGAGCGCCTGCGGATTGCCTGCGGCAAACAGCCGGCCGGTTTCACCGTCACGGATCAGCTCCTTGTGCCCACCCACGTCGGACGCCACAAAGAGGTGCCCCTGGGCCATCGCCTCGAGGGGCTTCAGGGGGGTCACCAGCTCGGTCAGGCGCATGGAGTGCCGCGGGTAGGCCAGCAGATCGATGAGGTCGTAATAGCGGCTGACCTCGGCATGCGGGACCCGCCCGGTGAAGATCACCCGGTCAGCCACGCCGAGCCTGGCCGCCTGGGCCTTGAGATTGGCATCCTGAGGCCCACCGCCAACCAGCAGCACGCGCAGGTCCGGCCTCGCAGCGGCCAGGCCGGCAAAGGCGTCGAGCAGCAGGTCCAGGCCTTCGTAGGCATAGAAGGACCCCACGAAACCCAGCACGGTGCAACCCTCCAGCCCCACCTTCCGGCGCAGCGCGTCCGTACCGGCGTCCGGCGCCGACATCTGGAAATTCTCGATATCCACCGCGTTCGGAATCACGGTGATCTTCGATTCGGCAATGCCGCGGCCAACGATGTCCCGCCGCAGCCCTTCGCAGATGGTGAAGACATGATCGACCCGCTTGATGGCCCAGGTTTCGAGGGCCCGGGTTGCCCGGTAGCGCAGGCTGTCTTCCGAGGTGGTGCCGTGGTCCACCGCGGCGTCTTCCCAGAAGGCCCGGATCTCGTAGACAACCGGAATCCCCAGGCGCCGCCCCACCCGGATGGCCGGGATGGCATTGAGCACCGGTGAGTGAGCATGGATGAGATCCGGCTTCAGCTCCCGGGCCAGTTCTTCCAGGCGCCTCTCGGTCGCCCGGATCAGGCGCCATTCGTTGATGCCCGGGGGGCCGGCCGGAGGAACCTCGCTGCGATGGAAGCGCAAGCCATCCACCTCCTCGACCGGCGCCTGGGTCACCCCCTGCTTCGGCGAGGTCAGATGATGGGTTTCCCAGCCGAGGGCGCGCTGGCCCCGCAGGATGGCCGCCGTACGAAAGGTATAGCCGCTGTGGAGCGGGATCGAGTGATCGAGTACGTGGAGGATGCGCATGGCGAAACGGATCAGGCAAACACGGTGGGAGCGGCAGATGCACCGCTGTTGTTGCGCAGGAAGGCTTCAAACATCAGTACGGTCCACAGGGGCGAACTGTAGTCCCGGGCCCCGGACTGATGGGCTTCCAGCAAATGACGCAGATAGTCCCGGTTGAAAATCCCGGTCTCGGCCAGGGTACTGCCCAACACGGCATCCTCCAGCCGGGTCTTGAGCGGCCCCCTGAACCAGCGCGCCAGGGGAACGGCAAAGCCCATCTTCGGCCGGTACAGGACGTCGTCGGGGAGCATCGGCTCCATGGCCTTCTTGAAGACGAACTTGCCTTCCTGTCCCTTGATCTTCAGCGCCGAAGGCAGGCTCGCCAGCCATTCGACCAGCTTGTGATCCATCAGGGGCTCGCGGACCTCCAGGGAGTGGGCCATGCTGGCCCGGTCCACCTTGGTATTGATGTCGCCGACCAGGTAGGTCTTGAGATCAAGGTACTGGATGAGCGCCAGCGGGTCCTCATCGTTGGCATTGAAGGCATGGCGACGGAACACGTCGATCGCATTGTAGCCGGCGAGCTCCTTGCGGAAACCGGCCGAGAACAGGCTGCGCCGCATGTCATCCTTGAGGATGGACACGTTGTGGAAGTAGGCCTGCACGGCATCCCGCGCCAGGGCCTGGAAGGTCGTCTTGGCGCGGAAGACCCTGGGTGCCCAGTCGGCCTTCGGATAGACCCGTCCCAGCAGGCCAAAGACCGGCCGGCGGACGCCGAAGGGCATCGCGCTGCGCATCCTTTCCTCCATCAGGTGCGTACGGTAGCGCCGGTAACCGCCCAGGCTCTCATCCCCGCCATCGCCGGAAAGTGCCACCGTGACGTGCTTGCGTGCCAACTGGCAGACCCGGTAGGTGGGAATCGCCGAACTGTCCGCGTAAGGCTCGTCATAGAGGGCGGCCAGGGTATCGATCAGATCGAAATCATCCGACTTGACGGTCTCGACGAAGTGCCGGGTCTTGTAGCGGTCGGCCACCATCTGGGCGAAGGCCGATTCATTGAAAGCCGGGTCGTCGAAGGCGATCGAGCAGGTATTCACGGGCTCGCCGGTCAGGCCGGCCATGCTGGCGACCACGGCACTGGAATCCACCCCACCGGACAGGAAGGCACCCAACGGCACCTCGGCAATCATGCGCAGGCGTACGGACTCGCGCAGACGCTCGGTCAGCTCGGCGCTGGCATCGGCCAGGGTCAGGTGGTTGTCCAGCGTGAATTGCACATCCCAGTAGGTCTTGGGCGCCGGAACCGGAGCCCCGCGGCGGATGCACAGGGTTTCGGCCGGCTGCAGCTTGCGGGCGCCCCTGAAGATGGTGCGCGGCTCGGCCACGTAGCCGAAGGCGAAGTACTCCTCCACCGCCTGGGGGTCGATGCGGCGATCCAGGCCTGGGTGCTGCATCAGCACCTTGAGTTCGGAGCCGAACACCAGGGTGCCGTCGTCGAGCAGTGCGTAATAAAGCGGCTTCACACCCAGCCGGTCACGGGCCATGAAGAAGGTCTGCTGGTTGCGATCCCACAGGCCGAAGGCAAACATGCCGCGAAAACGCTGGACGCAGTCCTCACCCCAGGCTTCCCAGGCATGCACGATGACCTCGGTGTCGCTGCGCGTATGGAAGACGTGCCCGAGGGCCTCGAGTTCGGGGACCAGTTCCTGGTAGTTGTAGATCTCGCCGTTGAACACCACGGCCACCGAGCCATCCTCATTGAAGAGGGGCTGCTGCCCGGTGGACAGGTCGATGATCGACAGGCGCCGGTGCCCGAGCGCCACTCCGGGCTCCTGGAAGATGTCCCCCTCATCCGGCCCCCGGTGGAACTGGATGTCGTTCATCCGCTTCATCAACCCCGGGTCGAAGTCGCGCTTGCCGCGGATGTCGAACAGACCTGCAATGCCGCACATGGATAGCCTCTATTTCTGACTGGGGACGTTTGCGGAGCGCGCACCCTGCTGCCCGGCCACGGCAGCCAGCGTTTCCCCGTAGAAAGACAGGTAGGCACCCACCATGGCATCGAGGCTGAACTGGGCCTGGACACGTGCCCGCCCCTTGCGCCCCATCTCGAGGACGCGTGCCCTGTCATTGAAAAGGCCGGCCATTGCCGCGCCCATGCGGGGCGGATCGATGGCCGGCACCAGCAGGCCGGTCTCGCCGTCAACCACCAGCTCGCCGTTACCGCCCACATCGGTGGCGATGATCGGCAGACCGGAGGCCATGGCCTCGAGCAGCGTATTGGAAATCCCCTCGGCCTGGGACGGCTGCACGAACACATCCAGCCCGGCGTTCACGACGGGGATGTCCGAACGCTCACCTGCCAGCCAGACGCAGTCGCTCAGCCCCAGCGTGAGGACCAGCGCGTCGAGTTCCGCCCGCAGGGGGCCTCCGCCGACGACGATCAGCCGTGCGCTGGCCCGCGCCGCCGGAGTGAGCTTCAGGAACTCGCCAAAGGCGCGGATCAGCGTCGCATGATCCTTGACCGCCTGCAGACGCCCCACGGCACCGAAGACAAAGAGCGTGGGGTCATTGAACGGAGAGCCCTCGATGGGCTGGCGCCCGGCAGCCGGCGCAAACCGCTCGGCATCCACACCGTTGCAGATGCGACGGACCCGTGCTGCGCGGATACCCACCTTGTCGGTGAGATAGTTCTCGATCCGCCTGGACAAGGCGATGTAGGCCGTCACAAAGGGCGAATAGACGCGGCGCAGGAACTGGTACTTGCGGACGCTGCCGTCAGGATCGAAGCTGTCCCAGCCATGCTCCCCGTGGATGCGCACCGGAACCCCGGCAAACCAGGCCGGCACGACCGCCTCGAGGGCAGCCAGGTTGCGCGTATGGACAATGGCCGGGCGCAGCTCGCGAAACAGCCGGTAAAGCCGGGGATACAGCTTGATGCCATGTCCCTCGCCCTTGTGCAGGGACAGGAACTCCACGTCCGGCCGCCGGATGCGGCTGCAGAAGCCAGGAACGCAATCGGTCAGCGCGAGGATGATGTGCCTGTAGCCATCCGCCGGCATGCGGTTGATCAGGTTCACGATTCCGTTCTCGAGCCCGCCGACGTCAAAGCGAAAAACCACGTGGATGACAAGGGGACGGTGATCGTTCATGGATGCGCTTGTGTCTGCATTGGCGGCGTGCCGCCAGGGGTCGGTTCTGCCGCAAGGAGGCGGCCCAGGGCCGACAGGTGAGCCTCCCAGCTGTAGCGTTCGAGCACTCTCTGCCTGGCCGAGCGGCCCATGCTGCGGCGCAATGCTACATCAGCCAGCAGGACGAAGATACGCGAAACGAATTCCTCGTCGCCATGGGCAATCTCACAGTCCTGCCCTGAGATGGCCTCCAGTCCGGTGGCCGGTGCGGAAGAAATCACGACCGGGCGCCCCATGGCCATGGCTTCGAGCACCTTGTTCTGGATGCCCCGGGCGATCCGCAGGGGCGCCACCACCACATCGGCGTGGGCCAGATAGGGCCGGACGTCGGGCACCGTGCCCGTCACGACCACCCCCTCCCCCGCCAGCGCCTGGACGGCCGGAGCGGGATTCATGCCGACGATCCAGAAGCGCAGGTCAGGGTGACGTTCCCGCAGGCGGGGCAACAATTCGGCACAGAACCAGACGACGGCATCCACATTGGGCCAGTAGTCCATCGCCCCGGTGAAGAGCAGGACCGGGCCACCTGCCGGATAAGGGTTGTCGAATGCCTGCTCCGGCGAGAAGAACGCGGCATCCACACCGTTCTGCATCACCGAAACCCGGCCCGCGACCTCCGGCGCCGCGCGGGTGAACAGCGCGGCCTCGGCCTCGGTGACGAACAGGCTGGCATCGGCGGCGGCAGCGGCCTTGCGCTCGAAGGCCAGCAGGCGGTCACCCTCACGGCGATAGAGCCAGGACATCGGCCAGCGCCGGTCACCCGCATACTGGGACCACTTGGCAGAATCCACATCGCAGAAATCGATGATCCGGCGCTGCAGGGCCGGGTGATCCAGGTATTGGGCCATTGGGCCCGAGAAGGCGACAGCCTGCCGGATGCCATGGCGCGACACCACGTCATCCACCCATTTCTTCAGCCCGGCGTCCCGGTAGTACGGCAGGCTCAGCGCCTCACCGGAGAGCAGCCCCCGCAGGCTCAGGACACGCGCGCGGCCCGGCGAGAGGCGGACCACCCGCAGCTCCTCGCACCACTCGGACAACTGCGCCACATGACGAAGGTCATCCGGGTGATCGACAAAAGTCCCGAGATAGATCCGGTGATGGCGTGCCAGCTGCCGCAGGATGTTGAACGAGCGGACCTTGTCGCCTTTGTTGGGCGGAAAGGGAATGCGATGGACGAGGTAGAGCAGCGGGGTGCGTTCGATCACCTGCCGTCATCCCAGGTTGCGGACGATGTGCGGCCCGATCGTGTTGGCCACACCGAGCGGCAGGCGCCGCCAAAGCGCAATGAAGGCACGATACTTGGGGTTCATCGGATTGTTCTGGGGAATCTCGTCACGCTTGTAAAGGCGATATTCGTAGGACAGGGGAAGGGGCTCGAAGCCCCAGTTCTTCTTGAAGTTGTAAGGCCCGGTGCCTACCTTGCTGCGGCCATAGTCGAAGATCCTGCAGCCCCGGGCACAGGCCCGGCGCATCAGCTCCCAATACTTGAAATCATTGGCCGCCAGGTCACGTGCGGCCAGATCGTCACCCGCGTAATACGGCAGGATCTCATCACGGAAATAAAAGCTGAGCACCGTGGACAAGGGCTTGCCGTCCGGGCTCGACACCGTCATGACTTCGCAATCCTGCCCGAAAACGGACAGCAGTGTCTCAAAGAAGTGTTTCGAAAGTGCTGGCGTGCCGTGGCGCAGGACGTTGTCGGAGTACAGGGCGAAGAAGCGGTCGGCATTGCCGTCGATCGCGCTGACCAGGCCATTCTTGATCCCCTTGCGCACCATGGCGCGCTGCTTGCGGGGGATCGCCGCCATGTTGGCCTCGTCATCCGCGTGGATCTCCTTGCGGAAGGTGACGTAGAGGTCCTGGCGCGGCCAGTCGGTGTGGCGGGCAACCAGATTGCGGTACTCCAGATGCTGAACACCCGCCTTGCGGGCAATCTCGTCGGCCGCGGCCTCCAGCGCCTGGCAGGCATCCGCATCATCGCCGGCGATGCCCCCATATACGGCGAAAGGCAGCGAGGTGATGGCGTGACCGAACAGGCGGCTCTTCACCTCGGCAAGCGGCAGTACCGCCACGACCTCCCCTGCCCGCTCGGCCAGCAGGTAATGGGTGCGGTGACGGAAGACTTTATGGATGATCTCCCGCCATTCGATTCTGTGGAAAAAAGTCGCACCGGCACAGGCGTAAACAAACTCGTTCCAGCGCGCGGAGTCACCCGCAGCAAATGGACGTACGGTAACAGCGGAAGACATGGGGGAAAAACCTTAGTTTGAAGCGGTCATTGCCGGCAGGAAAACCTCGTCCATGCGGCCCCAGGAGAAATCCTGAAGAAGCCTGACCAGCCGACCTTCGGTACGATCCAGATTGACGTAGTGCCTGAAGCGGGTCTTCGCCGTGGCCTCCTTGACGACCGGCTGCTCGGGGTCGATCTCCCAGGGATGGAAATAGAAGATGGCGGGACGCCGGTCTTCCTGATTGACCTTGCGGATGCCCCAGGCCGACACGGGATAGGGCAGCAGGCGGAAATAACCGCCACCGCCCACCGGCCAGTTGCGGCCAAAACGCCTGACCGTGGTGATCGGGATCTCGACCAGCCCCTTGCCGACCGCGTAGGGAAAGCGCGGGGCATCCGGTACGCCGTAGTGGTCGTGCTTCACCGGATAGACGCTGGAGCTGTAGGTATAGCCCGCCGCCTCGATGCACCCATGGGCCCACGGGTTGGACAGGCCGACCGAGAAGCTCGGCGCACGATAGCCACGGACCTCACAGCCGGCGATATCCTCGAGCACGGCCTTGGCCAGCTGGATATCGGCCAGGAAGGCTTCAGGCGTCTGGTCGCTGGCCCGCTGATGTCCGTAGCCATGGCTGGCCACTTCGTGCCCTTGCGCCGCAATGGCGCGAATCAGTTTGGGGTAGCGCTCGGCGATCCATCCCAGGGTGAAGAAAGTGCCCCGGGCACCGTTCCCATCCAGGAGTTCGAGAATCTTCAGAACGTTGCGTTCGACGCGACAGGGCGTGTCATTCCAGCTCTCTTTGGGGAAGTGCGGGGCAAGCGCGGAAACCTGGAAATAGTCCTCCACGTCGATCGTGAGGGCATTGGTCAACATGTCCGTTTTCCGGGAGGGTGCAGAAGTCATTTTCCGGCCGGCTCCCTGTCTTCCTGGGCTGCGCCCTGGGGAGCGGTACGGATCAGTTTGCCCAGCGCATTGAGCGTCGTTGAAACAGTCCGCTCCAGCAAGGCCAGACGCTCTTCGAAACGGGTCATGTCGAAGGACGGCCCGGCGGCGGCAAGCGCCTTTGCCAGCTCCGGATCGGCCAGCAGGCGTTGCAGGTCGAGCATTCCGGCGGGCAAGGCCGCAGAGGGCAGCGGCTGGGCCACGCCTGAGCCTTCGCTGGCAGAGGGAGTCACCTGCTCCTCGCGCATCTCCTCCACGATCTGGGCAACGAGTTCTGCCGTGACCCGGCGTTGCTCGCTCAGAAAGGCTCCCAGCATCACCCGGTCGCACACGGCGTTGATCCGGCGGGGGATACCCTGGCTGGCCTGGTAGATCTCCCGCATGGCCTCCTGGTCGAAACCCGGATTGCCTTTCCAGCCGACACAGCCCAGCCGGTGCTCCACGTAGGCCTGGGTCTCCTGCAGGTCCAGCGGCCCCAGGTGATACGAGGCGATGACCCGCTGCCGGAGCTGGACCATCTCCGGGCTTTGCATGATGCTGCGAAATTCCGGCTGGCCGACCAGAAAGCTCTGCAGCAGGGCATGATCCTCCAGCTGGAAGTTGGAGAGCATCCGCAGCTCCTCAACCGCCCGCGGCGTCAGGTTCTGGGCCTCGTCGACGATCAGCAGGGCGCGCTTTCCCGCCGCCGTGGTCGATACCAGGAAGGCTTCGATGGCGAGCAGCAGGTCGCTCTTGGAAAGATGCTTGCACGGGATGCCGAAGGACGCCGCCACCAGCCTCAGGATGTCGTCCGCGTCGATCTGGGTGCTCACCAGATTGGCCGCCACGATCTTCTTGGGGTCAAGCTTTTCCAGCAGGCTGCGAACGAGCAGCGTCTTGCCCGCCCCGATCTCGCCCGTGATGACAATGAAGCCTTCATTCTGGTGGAGGCCGTACTCGAGGTAGGCCATCGCCCGGCGATGGCCACGGCTGCCATAGAAGAAGGATGGGTCCGGATTGAGCTGAAAGGGCTTGCCCCGCAGACCGAAATAGGCTTCGTACATAAAGAATCAGAACTGGAGGGAAAGCGACCCGATGACTGCGTTTTCCTTGTAATCGGTAGATCCTGAACTCTGGTTGTTCCGGAGCATCAGGGAGCCATTCAGTTTCTTGGAGAACGAGGTCGTGAGCCCGGTGCTGATCATCCGGGTGCGGGTACTGAGCTGCGTGCCTGTCGCAGTCTGGTCATTGCGGCTGCGCGAGGCATTCAGTATGAGATTGGCCGATGTCGACGGCGTCAGCTGATGATTGACGATCAGCGATCCCCCCAGATCGGTCACCGTGGAACCGGACGAAAAATCCCCCGTCAAGGCATAGCTCCGGTCCGTCAGGGACGTTCTTTCAGAACGGTAGGTGGTCAGGGACAGCGAATTGCGGACACCCGACAGGTTCATGCCGAACTGTACGCGGCGATCCAGGAACAAGCCGTTGGTGAGAACCGCCTGGGCCCCCACCAGGGGATTGCCGACACCCGGGGCCTGGTTGGCCATCAGGTTGCGCACGAAGGTATCCCGTGCGTTAACGTCGGGGTACTGCGCCGCATACTGCAGCATCAGCAGATCATAGAGCGTCACCCCGCTCACCAGGGACTGGCTGATCGAGCTGACATCCTTCGAGAAACTGAAGCGGAAGGCCGACCGCGCCCTGCGGTGCTCTGCCGAGATCAGGTAGCCGGGACCAAAGAAGCGGTCTTCCCATGTGGCTCCCACGCGCGTGATCGGAGACGGAGTCCAGTCTAGACCGATACCACTGACGAAATTCCGGGTCGTATTGACGCTGGCCAGGTTATTGGATTCCGAGCCGGTGATCAGACGCAGCTGGAGCTGAGGATCCAGTCGAACCAAGCCGATGAGGCGGGCGATCTGCTGCTTGGTATCCCGCGTGGTATCCGAAGTGACCTGGGTATCTGAAAAATTGGCCACCCAGCCCAGCCGCCCGGTGACTTGAGGGTCTGTCGCCGACGCGCTCCAGACCTGCCTGACCGAACGTGGCGCCGCGGCGTTATCGGTTTCGGTCATATCCGAGGTATAGCGCAACTCCATGGAGCCGGAATCCCCGAAGCGCCCCACCACGTACGGGGAGATGTTCAGGTTCCGGACCTCCGCCTGGTTGCTCGTCCCCGTGACCTGGTCTGCCGGGCGTGGCCCCAGCACGGACAGAAGCTCACGGGAGATTGAGCTGCGCACATCGATGAAGGCCCGCTTCTCCCAGGCCTCAAGCTTCCCGCTGCCGACGAGCGAAAGCATGTTCTGATTGCGGGAACTGTCGTTCGCGTACCAGGTGGAGTTGACCCCGAGACTCAGGTTGCCCTGCAAACGGGCTCCCCGGGCCTCCATGCGCACGGAGGGCGCGATCAGGGTGATCCAGTCGCTCTCGGACTTGCCGCTGCCCACGCCCTGGCTCCCGCCGACGCCGCTCAGCCCGACATTGTCGGTGACGGTCTCGGTCAGCCTCACGGATGGAACAACCCGGAAAACCTGCTCCTGGGCCAGCACCTGGCTGCTGGCAAACCCCAGAGGCAAACTGATGGGAAGGAGAATGGCGACTGCACGCCAGCGACCAGCAGGACGGATCGAGCCTGACGGGCGGATTTTCATTGATTTTCCTTTGGCGCGTGTCCGTAACCGTAACCGTAGCCATAGCCATAGCCGTAACCATAGGAGCCTGCCGAAGTGTGCTGGGATTTGTTCAACAGCATCAGCTTCACCGGGCAGGACTCGATCGTCGACAGGGCCTGCTTGACCGCGGCCTGGGTGGTCTTGTTGGACTCGACGACCATCACGATCTGCCCCATGTGCGTGGCAAGAACGCGGGACTCGGTGGTCACCAGGAGAGGCGGCGAATCAAACACGATGATCCGGTCGGAATAGCGCTCGGCCAGTTCGGCCAGCAGTCCGTTCATCGCATCACTGGCGAGCAGTTCGGTCGCCCGGGGGTGCGGCGTGCCGGCGGGCAGGAGACTCAGTTTCTCGATATTGGTCTTCAGCAGCACGTCGCCAAGCTGCATGTCGTTCGAGGTGAGCACATCCATCAGGCCCTTGCGGGGCGGCAACCCCAGGATGTTGAGGACCGAAGGACGCGACACGTCGGCATCGATCAGCAGCACCGTGTGGTCCAGCTCCATGGCCATGCTGATGGCCAGGTTGATCGAGCTGAAGCTCTTTCCTTCGCCTGGCAACGAGCTGGTGACCATGATCAGGTTGGCGTTCTTGACCTCGGCAGCTCCCCTGCCCTGGACGTTGCGCAGCAGAGGGCGCTTGATGATCCGGAACTCATCACCGATCAGGGAGCGCGGAGCGTTCGGCGTGACGATGCCCACCGAGTGCAGGCGCTCCAGGTCGATCTCCACGGAGCGATCCGCGCTCGGCGTCCGGACCGGCTGAGGCGCGGCTTTCTCCTTGGCTGGCACATTCACCGGCGCGTCCGCAACGGGGGCCGCGGCCACCGGGGCAGGCTCGGGGGACGCAGCCGGCGCAGCACCGGCATCCGGGAACGCCGAAGCCTTCTGAACCTCTTCGGTCTCGGCCGGTACGCTGGCACCCGTGGCCCGCTGGAGTTGCTCGAGCCGTTCTACCGCTTTTTCAATAATGCTCATGTTCTTCCCCATCAAGCCATTCTGGCCAGCATCAACCACACGGTCATGGCGCCAAACAAGCCGATCAAGGCCCCCAGGCAACCCAGGAAGGCGATCTTGCCGCGACGGATGTTACGCATGCGGTCGTGGTCGGACAGGAGACTGACCGAACCCAGCACGGCGAGGCCGGTCACCTCACGAAGCACATTCATGTCCGAGAAGGTCGGGCGGATCTGGCTGATCAGGAAGCTGATCGCGGCGCCCATCAGCAGCGCAGCCAGCCCGGCAGCAGGCATCAGCAGCAGCCGGTTGGGTGCTGCCGGTTTGCTCGGCACGGTGGGCGGATCGATCAGGCGGAAATCCGCCACCCCGGAGGTCGCCCCCATCTCGACGGCCATCGATGCAGACTCGCGCCGGGAGACCAGCTGGTCGTAGTTGCGCTTGTTCACGTCGTAGTCGCGGTTCAGCTGGGCAAACTCGGCCTCGATCTGCGGCAGCATGCGCGAGGCCGCATTCAGGCTCTGCACACGGCTCTCGTATTCGGTCACCCGGGCCTTGAGGGAGGCCACATTCGCCTCGGCTTCGGCCAGGGACATCTTCAGTTGCTGGAACACCGGGTTGGAGCCCAGCGAGGAGCCGCCCGACACCGGGGCAAGCTTCTTCCTGGCCTGGATTTCCTGCACCTTCTGCGCCTCCAGCTGCGCAATCATCTTGCGCGCTCCGACCACATCCGGGTGTTGTTCGGTGAAGCGCTGGAGCAGACCATCCAGGGCTTTCTTCTGGGTCTCGATACGGCCGTCCAGCTCCGGTACCGATACGGTGGAGAGGACCGCACTGCTGGGGTTGTCCGGCAGCAGCATCGGCTCCTCGCCGACGAGCTGGCGCTTGAGCGTATCCCGCGCGTTCTCGGCCTCGCGCAGGGCCAGGCGCGCCTGGCCGAGCAGCTCGCTTGCGTCGGTCATCTTGGCAAAGTAATCCCGTCCGCCGGAGCCCACCGTAGACAGGTTGCGCAGCTTGAATTCCTTGAGCCGGTTCTCGGCTTCCTCGAGCTTCTGCTCGTAGGACTTGATCTGCTCTTCGATGAACTTCCGGGCGGTATCGGAATCCTTCCGCTTGTCCCCCAGGCCGGACTCCACGAACATCGAGACGAGGGACTGCACCACGCGCTTGGCGCGCTCGGCGTCCGTGTCGGTGTAGGCCAGCGTGTACAGGTTGTCGCGACCGGCGACCCGGATCTCCAGCGCCTTCGTCACGCTGGCGATCAGGACTTCACGCTCTTCCTTGGTCTTGACCGTCAGATCCAGATCAGCCATCCGGATCAGCTTTTCGACGTTCGGCCGGCTGATCAGGGTGCGGCTCAGGATGTTGATCTGCTGATCGACGTTGGGCTGCACCGCCAGACCCGACATGAGCGGCTTGAGAATCGACTGGGTATCCACATAGACCCGCGCGGATGATTCATAGCGGTCAGGCAGCAGATAAACCGTCGCGGCAGCAATCGGGCCCACGATCCAGGCAGCAGCCAAGCCCCACCAGCGATAGAGCCACATGCCGCGGAGGATCACCGACAGCTGTCTTAGTATGTCTTCCATTGGGAGATTCCAAAAGCGCCCCCCCGGCCCTTGCCGGGGAGGATGTCATGAGGGGAATTGCAGATCAGAACCAGCTTTGCGGAATGATCAGGACATCACCCGGCTTCAGTTCGACGTTCGCGGAAACGTCACCGCGCTTGATCAGGTCGCGCAGCCGGACCGAATACTGCTTGCTGCCCTCGGGCGTCAGGCGCAGGAGGCTGGCCCGGTTCCCATCAGCGAAATCGGTCATGCCACCGACTGCAATCATCAGGTCGAGCATGGTCATGTTCTGCTTGAACGGCAGGGTCATCGGCCGGCTGGCCTCACCGACGACGCGGATCTGCTCGGAGTAGGGGCCGACAAATCCGGTCACGATGACCGTCACGACCGGGTCACGAATGTACTTGGCAAGGGCCTTCTCGATCTCCCGCGCGAGCGTGGTCGAATCCCGCCCGGCAGCAGGCAGATCCTCTACCAGCGGCGTGGTGATCTTGCCGTCCGGGCGGACCGGGACGGACATGGAGAGTTCAGGGTTGCGCCACACGACGATATTGATGTTGTCGCCGGGACCCACCAGATAGTTGTACTCGGAGTTCGCAGCCGACACCGGCGCCGGAGGATAGGGTGTTGCGCAACCCGTCAGACCCGCCACCATGCCGGCCAGGGCACTCATCGCCAAGAAACGTTTCATATGCTACTTCCCCTCAATTAAGCCGGACTTCAGCCTTTTGATGATAACAAGCGGATATTACGGGAGGCCTTGAAGACCTCCGGAGAAAAACATCACGCCCCCATGAAAAGGGCACATGCCCATGCCATCCGCCTGCACCTCCGGCAACCGGGTGGCTCCGTGGCAGGGGCAAGGCTCACACGCGATCAGAAGGACCAGCGGGCCTCGGTGTAGACGCGATCACTGTCGTCATAGCGGCCAAAAAGCCCGTTCTGCTTGCCACCAAAGACGTCCACACCGAAAGTCACCTTGAGGTTCTTGGCTGCCGCCCACTTCAGCTTGGGCCGGAACATGTAGTCGGTGCGATTGAGCATCGACACGAGCAGGGCCTCGGTCTCCCAGCCGTTTGCAATCCGGGTCCCGACCAGAATGCTGGCACCATCTTCCGTGCGCTCGAGCCCGGTGGCCGGTTCATGGTTTGCGGCACGGCGGGCAAAATATTGAATATTGATTCTGCCTTCGTCAAATGCCGGGATGTCCACACCCATCACGTAGTCGAGGGTGTCCTGCCCGACCAGCCCGTTGGGCGCAGTCGGATCGGCCGTCAGAAACTGGCGCCCGCGGGTATGGACAAGCTCGCCCTTGAGCACGAACTCACCAAAATCCTTGGCAAAGGTGCCTCCGAACTGGGAGATCCGGTCATGGCGAGGCTGAAACTCATTCGGCCCGACCACGTAGAAGGTCTGCGCCACATCCATGCTGCGATAGTAGAAACCCGAGACATCCCAGCCTGCGATGAGCCGTGACACCCTGCCCCCCCAGTTGGCATTGCCGGGCGACGCGTCCGGCTTGACCTCGCCGCGGACCGTGGCGCCCCTGGGGAGCGGATAGAACTCCGCCCCGGGCTTGCCGATGCGGTCATAGCTGGGCACCGGGATCCACACCAGTTCAGCGTGGGTCTCTCCGAAGTAATACTCGGCGCGGGCCGCCCACTGGGGAATGCGGAGCTGCTCGAAATCCGGCAGATAGAAAGTCCGGAGGTCACGCGCAGACACCACGTCGGCAAAGAACAGGCCGACCATCTCGCCCCACACGATGTGCTGGCGCCCCACGCGGAAATCCACCTCGCCGGCCGAGAAGTCCACATAGGTCTCGCGGAGGTCGAACTGGTATTGCTGGTCCCGCCGGACCGCATCCGGGTAGAAGCCGTTGTCGATGGCGAAGACACCATCGGCATCGGCACGGCCGGAAATCTTCCACTTCAGGCCGGACGTGCCACCCTGTGCAGACAGCTCGGCCCTGGCCCGGGCCATCGACCAGTGATCCTTGCCCGCATAGGTCCGGGCAATATCGAACTGGAGGGTCGTCGCGGTCCGGGTCTTGCCGCCGGCATCAAGATCGAGGTCGAGATCAAGATCATCTGCCGCCGTGGCGGAACCCGCAGCCAGCATGGCGGCCAGAGCGATTGAAATGGCCGAAGGCTTCGATCTGAAAAAACGCATGAATTCCTCTTGAATGGGATGGCAGGTCAAATATCGGGGTCGTCTTCAGGCTTGCGCCGGTCCTGCACGAAGATCCAGCTTCCGTCCCGCTTGAGTCCCAGGGCGGTGATCTGCCCGTCTTCCATCCGAACCAGCCGGTCCGCCCGGTTCATGACCCGCTTGTCATGAGTGGAAAAGACAAAGGTGGTTCCGGAGTCCTGATTGATGTCCCGCATCAGGTTCAGGATGCTCTCGCCGGTGCGGCGATCGAGGTTGGCGGTAGGCTCGTCGGCCAGCACGATCCTGGAGTGGGTCACCAGCGCCCGGGCAATCGCCACCCGCTGACGCTGCCCGCCGGACAGCTGGTTGGGGCGGTGATGGGCATACTTGCCAAGGCCTACCATGGACATGTAATGCTCGACCCGCTCGCTCCGCTCTGCCTTGCTCAGTTCGGGGATCTGCAGCAGGGGGTATTCGACGTTCTCATGGGCTGACAATACCGGCAGCAGATTGAAGGTCTGGAAGATGAAACCGATTGTCCGCGCCCGCAGATCGGCCAGATCGTCGGGTGTCTGCCCCGACACATCCTTGCCTGCCACCTCGACGCGCCCCTTGCTTGGCGTATCGATGCACCCCATGATATTGAGCAGCGTCGACTTGCCACTGCCGGAAGGCCCGGCAATAGCCATGAAGACGCCCTCTTCAACCGTCAGAGACACCCCCTCCAGTGCAGTCACATCCTGCTCGCCGAGGCGGTAAACCTTGCTTAAATCTTCAACACGAATGATCGGCATTTGTGCTCTGAACTATGTTGTTTGCTTTCCAAGGATAACACCATGCGCTTCAACTTTTACCTGCAAGGCTTGAGGAACGGCTGCCAGGCGCTGCTCGTCGCTGCGGCCATCGGGATGTCCGGTGCGGCCCAGGCCGATGATGTGGAAACCGCCCGGGCCATCGTTGCCCGGGCCGACGAGGTCCGCTTTCCGAAGGAAGGCTTCCAGGTGATGATCGACATCACCTCCGCCACTCCGGGGGAGACCACCGAAGACAGAAAGTACCGGATCCTCTCGAAAGGCAACGAAAACACCATCGTGCAGACCCTCGAGCCGGCCAGTGACCGGGGCCAGGCGATGCTGATGCGGGGACGCGACCTGTGGGTCTTCATGCCCAACGTATCCCAGCCTGTCCGGCTCTCCCTGGCGCAACGCCTGACCGGCCAGGTTGCCAACGGCGACCTGGCGCGGGCCAGCTTCTCGGGTGACTACGAACCCAAGATCCTGCGAACCGACACCATCGATGGCGAGAAGATGTACGTGCTGGAACTCACCGCGGTGGACCGGGGCGTGACCTATGCCAAGGTCCTCTACTGGGTCCGCCAGTCCAACAGCTTTCCCCACCGGGCCGAGTTCTACTCCCTGTCCGACCGCCTGCTGAAGGTGTGCCGCTACGAGAAGTTCCAGACCTTGGGCGGCCGCATCCGGCCTACCCAGCTGGTGATGGAAGACGCCCTGCGCAAAGGTGACGTATCCACCCTGCGTTACTCCCAGATGAGCCTCAAGGACCTGCCTGACCGGGTCTTCACCAAGCAGTACATGGACAAGCTGAACCGGGTCGATTGACCCCCGCAGGCCGGGGGACGGGCGCCGTCAGGCCAGCCCGTCCCCCGGCGTGGCCAGTTCCAGCCCCGCCAGGACGGCTTTCGCAGCCGCCAGCAGGGCCTCCTGACCACCGGCCCCGGGGCAAACGGGCAGCCGCCGGATCACACCCGCAATGCGCACGTCCAGCCCCTCCTCATCCAGCCCCAGCAGCCCCACCCCGACAGGCGCAAAGGGCGCCAGCTCGTCGAGCAGCCCACCCTCCTCCGCTTCAGTCAGCCCCGCCGGGGGGACAGGAGGGTCGCTCCAGCCCATCCGGGCAAAGCCGCCGATGAAGCGCAAGCGGGCCGGCTCCAGGCGGAAGAAGCGGAAATCCCCCAGCTTGAGGTAGTCGGCGGATTCCGGGCTATAGCGCAGGAAGCGCCGGCAAGCGGCGGCGTCCGGCTCAAACTCGGCCACATCCCCCAGCAAGGTCAGGCGGGCCTGCTCCAGCGGATGGGATCCGCCTTCGGCCAACAGCAGGCTGGCGCCCGGATCGGCGCGCAGGTTGCGCGTGTGCTCGGCCAGGCCGCTGAGCAGGAAGACCGGCCGCAGACGGACATCCGGCACGAAGGTGACCAGGCTGACAAATGGATAGCCGGGCATTGCCAGGGAGAGGGTCCCCAGGGCGCCGGACCGTGCCGTCCTCAGCAGCTCCCGAACGGCCCGCGGATCCACCCCCATGACAGGCTCAGCCCAGCCGCTGCCGACGCGCCTCGAAGAGGCACAGGCCGCTGGCTACCGACACGTTGAGACTCTCCACCGTCCCGTACATGGGGATGCGCACGAGTTCGTCGCAGGTATCGCGGGTCAGGCGCCTCAGGCCATCGCCCTCAGCCCCCAGCACCCAGGCCACCGGCCCCTTCTGATCCACCGTGTAGATGGACTTCTCGGCCTCTCCGGCGGCCCCAAGCACCCACACACCCGCTTCCTGCATCTCGCGCAGGGCCCGGGCCAGGTTGGTCACGGTGACGTAAGGCACCGTATCGGCAGCACCGCTGGCCACCTTGACCGCGGTGGCGTTGAGCCCGACCGCCTTGTCCTTCGGCGCGATGACCGCGTGCGCGCCAGCCGCATCGGCGACCCGCAGGCAGGCCCCCAGATTGTGGGGATCCTGGATGCCATCCAACACCAGCAGCAAAGCGGGCTCGGTCAGACCGTCCAGCACGTCGGGCAGCTTGAGCTCCTTGCGGCGGGCATCCACCCGTGCCACGACGCCCTGATGGCGCCGCGTACCCACCATGCGGTCGAGGCGCTCGCCATCGGACGGAATGACCCGGGTTCCCAGTTGTTCTGCATGACGCAGCAGATCCCTGGCCCGCGCGTCGGTGCGCTGGGCGTCGGCAAAGATCTCGAAAACGCCTTCCGGGTCATGGCGAAGCTTGGCGAGAACGGCGTGAAAGCCGTAAATGAGGCGGGAACTGGCGTTATCAGACACTGGACTTGGCTTTCCTTGTAGTTCGGGCCTTGGCGGGCTTGGCGGCTTTGGTGGGCTTGGCCTTCGCAGGCTTGCCCTTGCCGGCCTTGACCCCGGTCGTCTTGGGCTTGGCTGCCTTGGGAGCGGGCGCGGCTTCAACCGTCGCCTTGCGTGCCCGGCCAGCCGGCTGGGGGGCGGATTCTACCGCAGCCTCGACAGCGGCCGCGGCCTTGACCGCCTTGCGCTTCGGCCTGGGGGCCGATTCGGCTTCGGCAGGCACGGCGACCGGCGGCGTAGCCACTTCCTGACCCCGATCCCGCTCCCGGGCAGTCTTCCCGGTCCGGGCGGTAGCCCGCTCGGGACCCTTGACTAGCCGGAAGTCGATCTTGCTTGCCTCCATGTTGACCCGCACCAGCTGGATACGGACCCGGTCGGACAGGCGGTAACGCTCGCCCGAGCGTTCGCCCACCAGCGCGTGCTGGGCATCGTCGAAGTGGAAGTAGTCGCTCCCCAGATCGGAGATATGCACCAAACCCTCGACAAAGACGTCATCCAGGGCCACGAATAACCCGAAAGGCACCACCGCCGAGACACTGCCCTCGAACTCCTCGCCGATACGATCCTGCATGTAATAGCACTTGAGCCAGTTCTCCACATCGCGGTCGGCTTCATCTGCGCGCCTTTCGGTCATGGAACAATGCATGCCGATGGCGTCCCAGTCGCCGTTGTCCTGGGCCGGCACATAGCGCTCGCCGAGCAGCGCGGCCTTGATGGCGCGATGCACCAGCAGGTCGGGATAGCGCCGGATGGGCGAGGTGAAATGGGTGTAGGCCTCGTAGGCCAGACCGAAGTGCCCCACGTTGTCCGGGCTATACACCGCCTGGCGCAGCGAGCGCAGCATGACCGTCTGCAGCAGCTGCAGATCGGGGCGCTCCTTGATGCTGGCCAGCAGTTTGGCGTAGTCCCCCGCCCGCGGCTCCTCGCCGCCGCCGAGCTGGAGGCCGAACTCTCCGAGGAAGTCGCGCAGCTTGGCGAGCTTCTCCGGGGTCGGCCCCTCGTGGACCCGGTACAGTGCCGGGTGCTCCTGGGCCTGCAGGAACTCGGAGGCGCAGACGTTGGCCGCCAGCATGCACTCCTCAATCAGGCGATGCGCATCGTTACGCGACTCCGGGACGATCTGGGCAATCTTGCCGTTGTCGTCGAAGATCATGCGGGTTTCCTGGGTCTCGAAATCGATCGCTCCCCGCTTGGCCCGCGCCTTCAGCAAGACCCTGAACAACTTGTCCAGGTTCTGCAGATGGGGCAGCAGGCCGCCGACCACCTCCAGCGCCGCCGGATCGTTGTCGTACAACGCAGCCGCCACCTGGTTGTAGGTGAGCCGGGCCTTCGAGAACATCACCGCCGGATAGAAGCGGTACTGCTTGATCACCCCGGTCTGGGAGATCGCCATGTCGCAGACCATGCACAGGCGTTCGACCTGGGGATTCAGGGAGCACAGGCCGTTGGAGAGCTTCTCCGGCAGCATGGGGATGACCCGCCGCGGGAAATACACCGAGTTGCCGCGATCGTAGGCATCACCATCCAGCGCCGACCCGACCTTCACATAATGGGATACATCGGCGATGGCCACCACCAGGCGGAAACCCCGGCCCTGGCGTTCGCAGAACACTGCATCGTCGAAGTCCCGGGCGGTCTCGCCGTCGATCGTCACCAGCGGCAGGGCCGTCAGATCCTCACGCCCCTTCCAGTCCATCTTGCGGACAGCGTCCGGCAGACGCCGGGTCTGCTCGCGGGCTTCCCGGGAAAACTCGAAGGGCAGGTCGTGCTTGCGCAGGGCAATCTCGATCTCCATGCCCGGATCAGCATAATTGCCCAGCAATTCAACGATCTTTCCGACCGGCTGGGCATAGCGGGTCGGCTGCTCGACCAGTTCGACCACCACCACCTGGCCGGGAACCGGCTTGAACTTGGAGCGGGTGGCCGGCGCCAGCAGGATCTCCTGGGAGATGCGGCGGTTCTCCGGCACCACCAAGGTCACCCCGTTCTCCACCAGCACGCGCCCCACGATACGGGTATTGGCGCGCTCGAGCACCTCGACGACCTTGCCCTCGGGGCGGCCCCGGCGATCCATGCCAGCGATGCGCACCATGACCCGGTCTCCATGCAGGACTTCCCGCATTTCGTTGGGGCCCAGGAAGATGTCCTGGCCTTCATCGTCCGTGACGACGAAACCATAGCCGTCAGGGTGTCCTTGCACCCTCCCCTTGATGAGATCGGCCTTGGCCGGCAGCAGATACGCTCCCCGCCGGTTGCGCATGACCTGCCCGTCCCGCTCCATCGCAAACATGCGGCGCTCGAAGAACTCGAGCTCGACGGGCTGGATGTCCATGGCCTGGGCCAGTTCGGCAAACGGCAGGGGCACGCCCTGCTCTGCCAGGACCTGGATGATGAACTCCCGACTTGGCAGCGGGAAGTCGTATTTCTGACTCTCGCGCTCGAAGAAGGGATCGCTGCGACGCAGCTTGCTGAGTTTTTTAGTGTTTTTGCTTTTTGATATTGACACGGATAATTTCTACTCTATAATTTCTAGCTCGTTGCCCAGATGGCGAAATTGGTAGACGCGCTAGTTTCAGGTACTAGTGCCGCGAGGCGTGGAGGTTCGAGTCCTCTTCTGGGCACCAGATTTTCAGGGAAGCCGGTCTTTGACCGGCTTTTTTGTTATTGGTTGCAGACTGCAGAAACCGGGTTGCGGGGAAGTATTCAAGAGACAAGGTTTTCCGGCCCTTCGGGGGCTTCCAATACAAGATTAATTTGTTCTATAATAACGCTTTCGTTGCCCAGATGGCGAAATTGGTAGACGCGCTAGTTTCAGGTACTAGTGCCGCGAGGCGTGGAGGTTCGAGTCCTCTTCTGGGCACCAAGGATTCAGGCAAAGGCCGGTCATGGAAACATGACCGGCCTTTTGCTTTTCACCCCCCGTTCTTTCTCTTCCCCCCCTTTGCGCGCCTTCAGGACGACGCCTGACAGCCCAAACGGAACGTTTGAAATTTTTTCCGAAAAAGCTTGCATAGATCGGATTTTGATCTATAATGGCGCCTTCGTTGCCCAGATGGCGAAATTGGTAGACGCGCTAGTTTCAGGTACTAGTGCCGCGAGGCGTGGAGGTTCGAGTCCTCTTCTGGGCACCAGAGATTCAGGCAAAGGCCGGTCATGGAAACATGACCGGCCTTTTGCTATCTACGGCCTGCCCAAGCTCCCCCCCCCAGCCGCGGGAGGTCTGGCTGCCTTGATCCCCCTGCACAATTGAAAAGCCCCGCCGGGCCCCTCACAATCAGAGGGGTTCAGCGGGGCTTTGCCGGTCCGGAAGACCGGAACGGATCAAACGTTAATCAGGCACCAAACGGATGGCGTTTGAGGATCGTCTCGTCCCGCTCCGGGCCGGTAGAGATCACATCGATGGAAATCTCGCAGATCTCCTCGATGCGGTGCAGGTAAGCGCGCGCCTCAGGCGGCAGCGCGTCCCAGCTCTGCGCGCCGAAGGTCGTACCGCTCCAGCCCGGCATGGTCTCCAGGATGGGTTCGCAGCGCACAACCTCTTCTGCTCCCATCGGCAGCAGATCGATGCGCTTGCCGTCCAGCATGTAGCCAGTGCACAGCTTCAGCTCGGCCAGGCCGTCCAGCACGTCCAGCTTGGTGATGCACAGGCCGGACACGCCATTGATGATGATCGAGCGCTTGAGGGCTGCCAGATCGAGCCAGCCGCAGCGGCGCTTGCGGCCCGTGACGGTGCCGAACTCACGACCCACGGTGGACATCTGGTAACCCGGGGTGCCCGGGGTCTCGAAATCCAGCTCGGTCGGGAACGGACCGCCGCCGACCCGGGTGCAATAGGCCTTGGTGATGCCCAGCACGTAATGCAGACGGCCGGGGCCCACGCCACAGCCCGCAGCGGCCTGGCCTGCCACACAGTTGCTGGAGGTCACGAAGGGATAGGTGCCGTGGTCGATGTCCAGCAGCGTGCCCTGGGCGCCTTCGAACAGCAGATTGCCCCCCGCCTTATTGACCGCATACAGATCGGCCGACACGTCGGTCACCATCGGACGGATCTCTTCCGCATCCTTCATCGCCTGATCGAAGACCGTCTGGAAATCGACGGCTTCCGCGCCCAGGTACTGGGTCAGCACGAAGTTGTGATAATCCAGGACCTCCCGGAGCTTCTCGGCGAAGCGCTGGGGATCGAACAGGTCGTACACGCGCAGGGCACGGCGGGACACCTTGTCTTCGTAGGTCGGGCCGATGCCCTTGCCCGTGGTGCCGATCTTTTCGCCGGCACTCTTGCGTGCCTCACGGGCCCGATCCAGGGCGGAGTGATACCCCAGGATCACCGGACAGCCCGGGCTGATCTTGAGGCGCTCGCGCACCTTGATGCCGCCAGCCTCCAGGCCACGCACTTCCTCGAGCAGGTGATGGATGTCGAGCACCACACCATTGCCGATGTAGCACTGCACGCCCTCCCGCACGATGCCGGACGGCACCAGATTCAGCTTGTATTCGGTGGTACCGACCACCAGGGTATGCCCCGCATTGTGGCCACCCTGGAAACGGACGACGCCCTGGGCCTGATCGGTCAGCCAGTCAACGATCTTGCCCTTGCCTTCGTCACCCCACTGGGTGCCCACCACGACTACGTTCTTTGCCATTTCTAATTACTCTCCCTGAAGCGGTTCAACCTGCCAGGCACCGCCCCGCAGAACCAGACGCCGGTCACAGCCGGCCTCGCGCCACGTGCCTTCATGGCCGGGCAATTCAATCACAACATTTTCCCCCGCTTCTCGCAGCGCGGCTACCGCCTCACGGAAACCAGCACCGCCGGCACCGGACGCGAGGATCGCGCCGGCTTGCACGGGGTCGGCCACCTGGGCTGCCAGTTCACGCAGATCGAGACTGAAGCCGGTGGCCGGTCGGCCCCGCCCGAAGGCGCGACCCACGCTGTCGTAACGTCCGCCGAGGGCCAGCGCCACCGGGGAACGGCCGCCATAGGCGGCGAAGACCACTCCACTGTGATAGTGATAGCCACGCAGATCGGCAAGGTCAAAACTGATCGGCAGGTCTGCCAGCGCCGCGGCCAGTGCCTCGAGGTCATCCAGCGCGGCGCGGATCTCTGCATCATCGGGCAGCAGGCCGCGGGCCGTGGTCAGGACTCCGGCATCACCATACAGGGTCGGAAGGGCCAGCAGGCCCTGGCGCACCGCGTCGGGCACGCCCTTGAGCAGGTCCTGCAAGCCGGGCAGATCCTTGGACTGGAGGCAGTCGAAGAGCGGCTCTTCCCGGTCGGCAGACAGGCCACTCAGGCGCACCAGTGCCTTGAACAGGCCCACGTGCCCCAGATCGATGCGGGACGTGCCGACACCGGCGATCGACAACACCTCGGCCAGCAGGCGGATCACCTCGGCGTCCGCTTCGAGCCCGGCATGGCCGTAGATCTCGGCACCCAGCTGCAGCGGCTCGCGGGTGGCGGTCAGCGAAGACGGCACGGCATGCGCCACGGTGCCGCAATAACAGAGGCGGGTCACGCCCTTGCGATTGAGCAGGTGGGCATCGATGCGGGCAACCTGCGGCGTGATGTCCGCCCGGACCCCCATGGTGCGGCCGGAGAGCTGGTCCACCAGCTTGAGGGTCTTGAGCTGCAGATCCTGCCCGGCCCCGGTCAATAAGGATTCGAGGTACTCGAGCAGCGGCGGAGCCACCAGCTGGTAGCCGTTTAAACGAAAGGTGTCGAGCAGACGACGACGCAGGTCTTCCAGCTTGGCTGCCTCAGCAGGCAGCGCATCCTGGATGTATTCGGGTAGAACCCAACGCAACATGGGCATGGCGCCTCAGGAAAAAACGATCAGGATGACGAGGCCGAGCAGCATCGACCCCAGACCCACAAAACGGATCTGGCCGTCCGCCAGCCGGAGCAGGCGAGAAAAAGTCTCGCGCCAGGTTGCTGGCGCGACAAAGGGAATGACGCCTTCGAGCACGAGCATCAGTGCGAAGGCCAGGATGAGCGTACGGCCCATTACTTTCCGTGCTTGCCGGAGTCAACCGCCGGGGCATTACGGCCGCCGGCACCCTTGAAATACTTGAAAAACTCCGAGTTCGGCTCGATGACCATCACGTCGGACTTGTTCTTGAAGCTGTTCCGGTAAGCCTCGAGGCTGCGGTAGAACGCATAGAACTCGGGGCTCTGGCCGAAGGCCTGGGCATAGATGGCGGACGCCTTGGCATCCCCGTCACCCTTGACCATCTGGGCCGAACGATAGGCTTCGGCGAGGATCACCTCACGCTGCTTGTCGGCATCGGCCTTGATCTTCTCGGCTTCCGCACCACCCTGCGAGCGGAGCTCGTTGGCGACCCGCTTGCGCTCGGCTTCCATGCGTCGATAGACCGACTCGGACACCTCTGCAGGCAGATCCACCCGCTTGAGCCGCACGTCGACGATCTGCACACCGATCTTGCGTGCGTCGAGGTCGGCCTTGAGGCGCATCTCGTCCATGATCTTGTCCCGCTCACCGGACACGACATCATGCACGGTGCGCTTGCCGAACTCCTCCCGGAGCCCCGCATTGACGGTCTGCTCCAGGCGGGTGCGGGCACGGGTCTCATCGCCGCCGACGGAGATGTAGTAAAGCTTGGGATCGACGATCCGCCACTTCACGAACAGATCCACCAGGACGTTCTTCTTCTCGGAGGTGATGAAACGCTCGGGCTCCGAAGTGTCGAGGGTCAGGATGCGCCGATCGAAGTAGCGCACGTTCTGGATCAGGGGAATCTTGAAGTGCAGACCCGGCTCACTGATCTGCTCCTTGACCTCACCCAGCTGGAAGACCAGCGCATGCTGGCGCTGATCAACCGTGAAGAGGGACATGGACAGCACCGCAGCGACAAACAGGCCTGCTCCAGCCAGCAATGACAGACGTTCTCGCATCAGCGTTCTCCCCGCTCCCGGTTGCGCGTGGCCTCACGGGTGCGGGACTCCCCGGAGAGTGCATCCGCCCTGGGCGGCGTAATCGAATTGTCGGCAGCCGCCGGCGTTGCCGCACGGGGCAATTGGGCCGGCTCGCCAGCCGGGACGTTACCCGGCACCACGGTCGCCTGCATCAGCTTGTCGAGCGGCAGATACAGCAGGTTGCCGTTCCCCTTGGCGTCGACCATCACCTTGCTGGTGTTGGACAGGATCTGCTGCATGGTGTCGAGGTACATCCGCTGGCGGGTCACCTCGGGCGCCTTGGCATACTCGGCATAGACCTGCTTGAAGCGCGAGGCATCGCCTTCGGCCTGCGCAACCACACGGCCCTTGTAAGCGTCGGCCTCTTCCAGCAGGCGCGAAGCAGCGCCACGGGCACGGGGAATCACATCATTGGCGTAAGCCTGGCCTTCGTTCTTCTGACGCTCCCGGTCCTGCCCGGCCTTCACCGCGTCATCGAACGCAGCCTGCACCTGCTCGGGCGGCTGGGCATTCTGCATGGTGACCTTGCTGACCTGGATACCCGTGGTGTAACGGTCCAGGATGTCCTGGGTCAGCTTCTGGGCATTGGCGGCAACCTGCTCGCGGCCCTCGTAGAGCACGAAGTCCATCTTGCTCTTGCCGACGATCTCGCGCACAGCGGTCTCGGCGGCCTGGATCACCGAGTCATCGGCGTTCCGGTTGCTGAACAGATAGGCCTGCGGATCCTTGAGCACGTACTGGACGGCGAACTGGATGTTCACGATGTTCTCGTCGTCCGTCAGCATCAGGGCCTCCTTGAGGACCTTGTTGCGCTCGGACCCCCGGTAGCCGATCTCGACCGTACGGACACCGGTCAGGTTGACCAGCTCGTGGCTCTGGATCGGGTAAGGCAGGCGCCAGCGCAGGCCAGGCTCGGTGGACTCCTGGAAGCGGCCGAACTGCAGCACGATGCCGCGCTGGCTCGCATCGACGATGTAGAAGCCGCTCGCCAGCCAGATCACGGCAGCAAAGGCCGCGATCAGGCCGATACCGCCACCGAACTGGCGGAAGGAGAACTCGGGACCGGGGCCACGACCGCCGCCGCCGCCATCACCGCCGCCCGGTGCGCCATTGCGCCCGAACATGCCGGAAAGACGCCGGTTGAAGTCGCGCCAGAGCTCCTCCAGATCGGGAGGCCCCTGGTTATCGCCGCCGCCGCGGTTGTCTCCACCGCCACGGTTCCCCCAGCGGGGGTCGTTGAGGGACATGAGAATGCCTGAAATCACGGTTTAATCCGCTCCGGAAGTAGACTCACTGGGATACTTCAAAACGACGACTCGTGCTGTACAGCAAGAGCCGCCAGGGATGCCTTGTGTTTCTGGGCGACGTCGGCCAGGACCTGCCTCAGCAGGTCCAGGCCTTCTCCAGTCCTGGCGCTGAGCAAAACGCGCGAGATGTTACCACAAGCGTCCTGCTGGACTTCCGCACTTGCCAGGCTCTGGTCGATCTTGTTCCACACCTGGATCTGGGGCAACTGCCCGGCCCCGATTTCATCCAGCACACCATTCACGGCAGCGATCTGCCCTTCCCTGTCGTCACTCGACGAATCGACCACATGCAACAGCAGGTCGGCAGAGACGGTTTCCTCCAGCGTGGCGTGAAAGGCGGCCACGAGTGAGTGAGGCAGGTCACGGATGAATCCGACCGTGTCCGACACCACGATGTTCCCGGCTTCGCCAAGGAAAAGTCGACGGGAGGTGGTATCGAGGGTCGCAAACAACTGATCGGCGGCGTAGGCCCCGGCCTTCGTGAGCGCATTGAACAGCGTCGACTTGCCCGCATTGGTGTACCCCACCAGGGATACGCTGAGCACGTCGCGGCGCTCCCGCGCCCGCCTGCGCACTGCGCGCTGGCGCTCGAGCACCTTGAGCCGGGCCTTGAGCAGCTTGACCCGCTCACCAAGCAGGCGGCGGTCGGTCTCGAGCTGCTTTTCACCTGGTCCGCGCAGGCCGATACCACCCTTCTGGCGTTCCAGGTGGGTCCAGCCCCTGACCAGGCGTGTGGACAGGTGCTGCAGCTGTGCCAGTTCGACCTGCAGCTTCCCCTCGTGGCTCTTCGCACGCAGGGCAAAGATGTCGAGGATGAGGGCGGACCGGTCGATGACCCGGCAGTTGAGCTTGCGCTCGAGGTTGCGCTGCTGGGCCGCGGTGATGTCGTGATTGAAGATCACGATGTCGCCGCCGCTCATCTGCACCAGCGAACCGATTTCCTCCGCCTTGCCCTTGCCGACGAAGAGGGCAGGATCGGGCGCCTGGCGGCGACCCTGGATCACCCCGACGATGACGGCTCCGGCACTGCCTGCGAGCAGGCTGACCTCGGCAAGGCGCTCTTCGATGCCGCCCTGGCCGAAATCGACCTGCACCAGTACGGCGCGGTTTCCCGACGACGGTCGTTCAAACACGCCGCCACCCGACGTTCAGGTGGCCTACGGACGGCCAGGGGATAAGGGAACTCAGCTTGCGGCCTCGTTTTGTTCCTGCTGGATATTGACGGGGCGCGCCGGCACCACGGTGGAGATGGCGTGCTTGTAAACCATCTGGGTCACGGTGTTCTTCAACAGGACAACGTACTGATCGAAAGACTCGACCTGCCCCTGCAGCTTGATCCCGTTCACAAGATAGATGGAAACCGGCACGTGCTCGCGGCGGAGCGCGTTAAGGAACGGATCTTGGAGGAGTTGCCCCTTGTTGCTCATTTTTTGAACCTCTATGGTTTTAGTTTGGAATAATTATAGAGCCTTTTGCTGCACCGCCACATCAGGTACGGCAAGCAGCTCGATGGTGTGGAAATCGGTTCTTCAATCCTTGCTTGCGAAGGGGTTCTTGGATGACTTGAATTGTATCCGCAACGGTGTCCCCTGCAATTTGAAGGCTTCCTGGAAGGTTCTTTCCAGATAGCGTACGTATGACGGCGGCACATGGTCAAGCGCGGCGCCGTGCACAACGATGATCGGCGGGTTCATGCCCCCCTGGTGCGCATAACGCATCTTGGGTCGGAAGCCGTTGTGACGGGGCGGTTGCTGGCGCACGATGGCATCGAGCAGCAGACGGGTCAGCTTGGGGGTGGCGAGCTTGGTCATCGCCGCCTCGTAGGCTCCATCGACAGCCTTCAACATGGGGACGATGCCCTGTCCTTTCAAGGCCGAGACATACAGAAAACGCGCAAAACCCAGGAAGGGGAGCTTGCGGGCAATGTCTTCCTTGATGCGCTGGCGACGATAATCGTCGACGCTGTCCCACTTATTGACCGCCACCACCAACGCACGACCCGCCTCGACCACGAAGCCTCCGATATGAGCATCCTGCTCGGAGACGTCCTGGCTGGCATCCAGCACCAACACCACCACGTTGCTCTGCTCCACGGCCTGGAGGGTCTTGATCACCGAGAATTTCTCGACGGTCTCGAACACCTTGCCGCGCTTGCGCAGGCCTGCGGTATCGATCAGCGTGTAATGGCGCCCATTGCGCTCGAAGGGCACCTCGATCGCATCGCGGGTGGTACCGGGCATGTCGAAGGCAATCACCCGCTCTTCGCCGATCAGGGTATTGACCAGGGTGGACTTGCCCACGTTGGGGCGTCCGACGATCGCCACCCGGGGGCCCTTCTCGGCCGGCAGGTCGTCATCGTCATCCCGCGGGAAGGACTCGAGGATCAGTTCCATCAGCGTGGTGACGTTGTCACCGTGGGCCGAGGACACACACAGCGGCTCGCCGATGCCCAGGGCATGGAATTCGGCGGAGATCATCGCCCGGTTCATGCCCTCCGCCTTGTTCACCACCAGGAAGGTCGGACGGCCGGCCCGCCGCAGTCGGCTGGCGATCTGCTCGTCGTGGGGTGTCAGCCCGGCACGGGCGTCCACCATGAACAGCAGCGCATCGGCTTCGGCGATGGCCTGCTCGGCCTGCCTTGCCATTTCATGGACGATTCCGTCCTTTGCCACGGGGTCGAAGCCGGCCGTATCGACGACCAGGAACTCCCGCTCGGCCGCCCGCCCCATGCCATACCGGCGATCTCGGGTCAGACCGGGGAAATCGGCGACGAGCGCGTCACGGGTCTTGGTGAGTCGATTGAACAGGGTGGACTTGCCCACATTGGGGCGTCCTACCAGAACCAGGGTTGGCTTCACGCGTCGGGAACTCCGTTATTGCAGGCCAAGGCCATAGACATTGCCATCCTTGCTCTGGATGACCATTTCGCCATCACTGCGCTGGATGTCGGCAAGGATGGGGCTGGAGTCGACACGCTGCCGCCCCGCCATGCCCCCGTCATCCTTGCGCAGGAGATGCACGTAGCCTTCGCCGTCACCCACCACCACATAACCGCCGGAGACACGCGGGCGGCCCACGTTGCGGCCAGCCAGTTGATCCTGCTTCCAGGCGCTGGCGCCCGTATTCAGGTCGAGGGCATGCACGGCCCCCTTCTCGTCGGTCACATAGGCATACCGGGAATCCATGTCGAGACCGCGGGAACTGGACAGGTCACGCGCCCACAAGGTCGAACCATTGGCCAGGTCGAAGCAGGCAATGCGCCCCTGGAAGGCCACGGCGCAGGCTGAGCGGGCGCCCAGCACCGGCAGGCTGGTGATGTCGGCCATGCGCTCCAGCTCGGTGGCACCACGCGGGACCGCGACCGTACCTTCCCACATCAGGCTGCCGTTGGCCGCGCTGACGGCCACCAGCTTGCCCCCCGGAAAGCCCGCGAACACCGCCGTTCCCTCGATCACCACGCCTGCCGAATTACGCAGGGACAAGGCCGGAGTAGCCCGCTGGTAGACCCAGCGACGACGGCCATCCTGAGGATCCAGGCCGAACAGCCGGCTGTCGGCGCTGCGCACCACGATCAGGTTGTCGGATACCGCCGGCGCCGCGAGGATCTCGGCATTCACCTGGACGCGCCATTTGACCTGACCCGTCTTGGCGTCCAGCGCCACGACCTCACCCTTCGGCGTGCCCACCACGGCAAGCTGCCCGTTGCTGCCAACACCGCCGGACAGGGCACCGTTGATCGATGCCTTCCAGGTGTTGCGGCCCGCTTCCAGGCGCACCACGTCGCCATCGGCGGCCGCGGCGAACACGGCATTGCCGCTGACCGCCGGCTGCAGCACGTAAGCGCCGGAATTCCCGACCCGCGCCTTCCAGACTTCGGAGACCCGAATGCCGTCATTCAGCGGCTTGAGGGCCGGCAGCTTGTTCTTGTCCGACGCAAAGGGGTTCAGGGAAGAACATGCGCCGAGCAGCAGCGCTCCCGCCACAGCCGCCGCAAGGCGGGCGGGCGTCATTGAGCGCCCCCGATGGCATCGAGCTTGGCCTGGGCTATCTCGCGCAGGGTCGAGGACTCCGCCTTGACGGCGGTGCTCAGCGCATCCACCGCCGCCTTGTAGGCAACCCGGGCTTCCGCCTGCTTACCCTGGGCCACCAGGATGTCGCCCTTCAGGTCGGCGAAACGTGCAGCCAGTTCGCCATCGGTCGGCGCCTGCAGCTGTGCGAGCGCTTCGTCATAGGCCTTGTCATCGAACAGGACGGTCGCCAGGCGCAGCCGCGCGATATTGCGCAGCGCCGGGTCATTGGCCTTCTCGGCAGCCCAGGCCAGGGGCACCCGGGCGTTCTTGAGGTCGCCCGCATCGCTCTGGACCTTGGCCGACAGCAGCGCGGCCAGGTCGGCGTAAGGCGTGCCGCTGTACTTGTCGATGAGCAGCCCTGCCGCCTCACGTGCCTTCTGCGCGTTCTTCTCGCCCGCTGCCTGCTGCACGCTGGTGTACAGCGCCGACGCCTCCGCGCCCTGCTTGCCGCGGTACCAGTTCCAGCCTTGCCAGCCAACGGAGGCCAGGGCCGCTGCCACCGCGAGGGTGGTCACGAGCTTGCCGTTCTCTTCCCACCATCCCTTGATCTGGGAAAGCTGTTCCTGTTCTTCAAGGTCAAATGCTGCCATCGTCTTCTTCCGATTCGAGTAGGCGGTCGGCCAGGGTTTCGGGGAGCACGTCCATCGGGACGCGAATCTGTTCGGAGCCATCGCGCAGCGGCTTGAGGCTGACTTCGCCTGCAGCTGCCTCATCGTCGCCGATCACTACGGCAAAGGGTGCACCGGAAGCGTCAGCCCGCTTCATCTGCGACTTGAAACCGCCGCCGCCGCAGTGCAGGGTGACGGAAAAGCCCGTACCGCGCAGTGCTTCGGCAACCCGGAAGGCGGCCCGCTGGGCAGCCTCTCCGGCGTGTACAACATACACATCGGGCACCACCCGCTCGGCCTCGCCACCGCATTCCTGCCACAGCGACAGCAGGCGCTCCACGCCCATGGCAAACCCGGCAGCGGGCGCCGGCTTGCCGCCGAGCTGGGCCACCAGGCCGTCGTAGCGGCCACCGGCACAAATGGTGCCCTGCGCGCCCAGGCGCGTGGTGACCCATTCAAAGACCGTGCGGTTGTAGTAATCGAGGCCCCGCACCAGACGGTGATTGATGCGATAAGGCATCCCCGCGTCCTTCAGGAGGGTCTGGACTCCGTCAAAGTGCTTGAGGGACTCCTCACCGAGGAAGTCCGCCAGCTTGGGCGCGGCCTCGACGATGCCCTGCAGGTCAGGGTTCTTGGTGTCGAGGATGCGCAGCGGGTTGGTGTACAGACGCCGCTTGCCGTCCTCGTCGAGGCGATCCTGGTGCTGTTCCAGGTAGGCAATCAATGCCGCCCGGTGAGCAGCACGCTCCTCGCTGCTGCCAAGGGAATTGATCTCGAGCTTGACGTCCTCGAGGCCCAGGTCATCCCACAGGCGCGCGCACATCAGGATGTGCTCGGCATCGATGTCCGGACCGTCGAAGCCCAGGGCCTCGACCCCCACCTGGTGGAACTGCCTGTAACGCCCCTTCTGGGGACGCTCGTGGCGGAACATCGGACCATGGTAGTAGAGGCGACGGGGCTGCCCGAACAGCAGGTTGTGCTGGATCGCCGCCCGCACGCAGGAGGCCGTGCCTTCCGGGCGCAGGGTCAGGTGCTCGCCGTTGAGGGCGTCCTCGAAGGAGTACATCTCCTTCTCGACGATGTCGGTGACTTCGCCGATCGCCCGCTTGAACAGCGGGGTCGGCTCGACGATGGGCATGCGGATGGGGCGATAGCCGTAGCTGTGCAGCCAGTTGCGGACGATGTCCTCAAACTGCTCCCAGACTTCCGCATCGTCGGGCAGGATGTCGTTCATGCCGCGCACGGCCTGGAGGGTCTTGCTCATGATTCCTTTTATTCTTGTAGGCGGAGCGGCACGGCCTCAGGCCGGCGCGCCCTTGCGGGGGTAGGTGCGGGCCACGTAACGCTCGATGATGGCCTTGAATTCATTGGAGATGTTGTCGCCGCGCAGGGTCAGGGTCTTGACCCCGTCCTCGAACACCGGCGCGGCAGGCGATTCGCCGGTCCCCGGCAGGGAGATGCCGATGTTTGCATGCTTGCTCTCGCCCGGACCATTGACGATGCAGCCCATCACCGCCAGGGTCATGTTCTCGACACCGTCGTACTGGTCACGCCAGATCGGCATGTTGTCGCGGACAAAGCCCTGCACGTCGGAAGCAAGCTCCTGGAACAGGGTGCTGGTGGTGCGGCCACAACCCGGGCAGGCCGTCACCATCGGCGTGAAGGCGCGCAAGCCCATGGTCTGCAGGATCTCCTGCGCCACCACCACCTCCTGGGTCCGGCTGCCATTGGGCTCCGGAGTCAGGGAGATGCGGATGGTGTCGCCGATGCCCTCCTGCAGCAGCACCGACAGGGCCGCCGTGGATGCCACGATGCCCTTGGAACCCATGCCGGCCTCGGTCAGGCCGAGGTGCAGCGGGTAGTCGCACTTGGCGGCCATGTCGCGGTAGACGGCGATCAGGTCCTGCACGCTGCTGACCTTGGCCGACAGGATGATCCTGTCGCCGCCCAGGCCGTACTCTTCGGCCTTCGCAGCGGACTCCAGGGCGGAGGTGACGAGCGCCTCGCGCATCACCGCACCGGCATCCAGCGGAACGGCGCGCTTCGCGTTCTCGTCCATGATGCGGGCCAGCACCGACTGGTCCAGACTGCCCCAGTTGACGCCGATACGCACCGGCTTGTCGTACTTGCAGGCCATCTCGACGATGGACGCGAACTGGGTATCCCGCTTGGCGCCCTGCCCCACATTGCCGGGGTTGATCCGCAGCTTGTCGAGGGCCTCGGCGCAGGCCGGGTTGTCGGCCAGCAGCTTGTGGCCGTTGTAATGGAAGTCACCGACCAGCGGAACATCCAGGTTCATCTGCAGCAGCTTCTCGCGGATCTTCGGCACCGCCTTGGCCGCCTCGTCATTATTGACGGTGATGCGCACCAGTTCGGAGCCCGCCCGGGCGAGCTGGGCCACCTGCATGGTGGTGGCAAAATCGTCGGCGGTGTCGGTATTGGTCATCGACTGAACGACGACAGGCCCGGCAGAACCGATCAGGACATGTCCGACACGGACCAGGCGGGTCTGGCGGCGGGGGGCTGCACGCCCCGAGAGGAGTAGATCCATGGATGTTCCGATTACTCGATCTTGAGACGGGCAACCGTCGCCTTGGCAGTCAGGCCCAGGTCAACCGGAGCGCCGTTGCGCTCCAGCTTCACCCCGCGGGCATTGCCGATCACGACGGAAATGGGTGCTTTGACATCAATCTGCTCGCGGGTTCCGGCCTTGCCGAGGCGGGAAAAAACAACCTTCCCGGCGGGGTCCTTGACCTCCACCCAGGAGTCCTGGGCAAAGTCGAACACCAGCTTGTCGCCCCCGGCCTTGGGCGCCTCAGGTGCAGGCGCCGGGGAGGTCACCGACGCTTCCTTGGCGGACACGGACTCAGGCGCTGCGGCAACCGGAGGGGTGCTCGCCGGGGCCGGCACGGCCGGCTGCACGGGCACCGGCACGGCAACGGGGGCCGGCTCGGAGGCAGGAGGAACAGCCGCCCCGCCCTCGCCGCCCTGCGCCGCAGGCGCGAAGGCCGGCTCCTGGGCTGCGGGCAGGCTGGCCACCAGGTCTTCCTGCGGCTTGCTCTTCTGGGTGTCGTAATACCAGCCGACGACCACGATGCCGAGCAGGGCAAGCGCAGCCAGCACACCGGGCAGCACCGAACGGCGGAAGCGCCCGCGCCCGACTTCCGGCATGTTGCCGTGGGCATTGGAGGCCGGCGCCAGTTCAACGGTGGCATCACTGGGCGGCGGCTCGAGCCCGGCCAGCAGGGGGGCCGGATCGATCTTCAGCAGGCGGGCATAATTGCGCAGGAAACCGCGCGTGAAAGCCGCGCCCGGCAGCAGGTCGAAACGCCCCGATTCGATGGCCTCGACCTGGCGGGCGTTCAGCTTGAGGGAATAGGCCACCTCCGGAATGCTCATGCCCAGGGATTCCCGGGTGCTGCGCAGGGTTTCCCCGGCCCGGCGTTCGCCGGAGGACTCGTCGATTGAAGATGGCGAGACGTCGAGATCTGTCACTGATACTGCCCTTGCTGGAAAGCCTGGAATTCGGGGGAAGCGGGGAAGCGCCGCCGCAGCTGCTGGACGAGGCTGGCCTCGGCAGCCCGGTCACCGAGCCGGCGCTCGATCCGGATGCCCAGCCAGAGGCTCTCGGCGGTCGGCTCACCGCCCTTGTGGAGCGCCGCGACGTAGCGCCGGGCAGCCTCATAGGCGCCACGCCGGTAGGTGATCGACGCCAGGTGATAGATGGCCGGCAGGTTGGTGTCGTCGGCTTCCAGCGCCCGGATGAAATAGGGTTCGGCGGCAGCGTCATCCTTGAGACGCAGATGGCACAAGCCGATATTGGTCAGGGCCCGCGCCGGCGTCTGATAGTAGGGATTGCGCGCCGCGGTCATGAGCAGCTCGAGGCCGGCGCGCTCCTTGCCCGTCGAGCACAGGAACCAGCCGTAGGAATTCATGATTTCAGGATCGCCCGGGGCCAGCCGCCGTGCGTGCTCGAAGCTCGCTTCGGCAACCGGGTTTTCCTCGAGATACATGTGCACCTGCCCCATCAGCTGATAGGCGGGCGCATAGCCGGAGTCGTAGCTTGCGGCCGCCCTGGCCTCATCGAGGGCGACGCCGAAACGCCCGGCCTGGAAGTAGGCCTGCCCCAGCTCCACATGCACCTTGGCCTTGCGCCGCGCATCGGTCTGCACCGGCATATCGGACACCGGCCGCTCCAGCCGGGTGTCGATGCCGGGCAGGTTGGGGCCGGCTGCGCAACCCGCCAGGATCACGGAAGCGATGAAAACGGGCAGGAAAGGCTTGGCCATCACGTCAGGTACCCTGGATCGGAATGATGCGCGACGCCGTCCGCCGGGTCTTGTCCTGCACCTGGCCGGCCAGCTGACCGCAGGCCGCATCCACGTCGTCGCCACGCGTCTTGCGGGTGGTGGTGACGATACCGGCATCGATCAGGATCTCCGCGAAGCGCTTGATGCGCGGGGCGGGCGAGCGGTCGAAGCCGGACGACGGGAAGGGGTTGAAGGGAATCAGGTTGAACTTGCAGGGCACGTCGCGGACGAGGGACACCAGCTCACGGGCGTGGGCGTCGGAATCATTCACCCCATCGAGCATCACGTACTCGAAGGTGATGAAATCGCGCGGCGCCTTCACCAGGTAGCGCTGGCAGGCGGCCATGAGCTCCCGCAGGGGGTATTTCTGGTTGATCGGCACCAGGCGGTCGCGCAGCGCGTCATTGGAGGCGTGCAGGGACACGGCCAGGGCCGTCGGGCAGGCGTCGCGCAGGCGGTCCATGGCCGGCACGATGCCGGAGGTGGACACGGTGACGCGGCGCCGCGAAAGTCCGTAGGCGTTGTCGTCGAGCATCAGCTTGAGGGCCGACACGACGTTGTCGAAGTTGGCGAGGGGCTCGCCCATGCCCATCATCACCACGTTGCTGATCACCCGCTCGCCGTCGCCGTTGGCCCCGAGCATGCGGTTGGCGAGCCACAGCTGGCCGATGATCTCGGCGGCGCTCAGGTTGCGGTTGAAACCCTGCTTGCCGGTGGAGCAGAAGGCGCAGTCGAGGGCACAGCCGGCCTGCGACGAGATGCACAGGGTGCCGCGATTGGTTTCGGGGATGAACACCGTCTCCACCGCGTTGGCATTGCCCACGTCGAGCAGCCACTTGCGGGTGCCGTCGGATGACACGCTGTCGCGCACCGGCACCGGCGGGGTGATGCAGGCAGTCGTCGCGAGCTTGGCCCGCAACGACTTGGCCACATCGGTCATCTGGTCGAAGTCGGTCGCACCGAAACGGTGCACCCAGCGGAGCACCTGCTTGGCGCGGAACGGCTTCTCACCCTGCTGGACGAACCAGTCGGTGAGGGCTTCGGCATCGAAATCGAGAAGATTGACCACTTTTACTTCCATCAGGATCGGCGGGTGACGAGAACATCCCGGACTCGCCGATAAAGATCATCAGCGGCTGTAAACGTTCATGCCGGGGAAGAAGAAAGCCACTTCCACGGCAGCGGTTTCAGGGGCGTCGGAACCATGCACGGCGTTGGCGTCGATGGAGTCGGCGAAATCGGCACGGATGGTGCCCTTTTCGGCCTTCTTCGGGTCGGTTGCACCCATCAGCTCACGGTTCTTGGCGATGGCGTTCTCGCCTTCCAGGGCCTGGATCATCACCGGACCGGAGGTCATGAAGGAGACCAGATCCTTGAAGAAGGGACGCTCCTTGTGCACGGCGTAGAACTCGCCGGCTTCACGCTCGGACAGATAGGCCAGCTTGGCGGCAACGATCTTGAGGCCGGCGGCTTCGAAACGGGCGTAGATCTGGCCGATCACGTTCTTGGCAACGGCATCGGGCTTGATGATGGACAGGGTGCGTTCAATAGCCATGAGACAAACTCCAGTGAGACAAGGGATGGTCGAAAAACCGAAAGCTCGGAATTTTAGCAGGTTGCGGGCCTGCTTCGGCGCTTTTCCGTGCCATAACAGCATGCGATGCCCTCTCACCGGGGGGTGAAGGCACGCGGGACAGGCTTGCGGAAACTGCGCCCTGGCATCCGGCAGGACGCCGGGCAGGGAAAGTGGACAAAAAAAAGGGTGCGCATCGCGCACCCCCAACCCCAACAGAGAGACTTCAGCTCGGGTGCCGCAGCACCCTGAAAACGCGTTTTGTTGCTCGTGTTTGCGTCTTCAACTTGGGATCGATTATGGGGACTTCCGGGGGTGTGCGTCTTGACCTGGGTCAAAAACCCTTCACGTGGAAGGGTGAAATACAGGAAAAATCAAGCATTCCATCCGGACTCAGCGATCGACCTTGGACTCGGCATCCGGTCTGGCCGGCGGCGCATCGTCATCGGCCACCACCTTGTAGCCCGGCCCTTCCAGATCGTCGAACTGGCCGCTGCGGACCGACCACCAGAAGATCACCCCGATCAGGAAGACCAGCACCACGGACATGGGAATCAGGAGATAGAGGCTTTCCATGGCAACCTTTAGCGAGCAAGCCTGCGCTGCAGGCGCAAGGCATTGAGTACGACGAAGAGAGAGCTGGCGGACATCCCGATACCGGCCATCCAGGGCGTCACCAGACCGAACATGGCCAGGGGAACGGCCGTGAAATTATAGGCAAAGGACCACCACAGGTTCTGCCGGATGATGGTGAGCGTCCGCCGTGACACGTCGAACCCGTCGGCCAGCGCCCCCAGGCGGGAGCCCAGCAGCACGATGTCGGCCTGGTTCCGCGCCAGGTCGGTGCCGCCGCCCATGGCCACGGACACCTGGGCCTGGGCCAGCACCGGCGCATCGTTCACGCCGTCACCGACCATCGCGATCACCCCACCGCCGGCCTGCAGGGCCCGCAAGCCCTCGTGCTTGCCCTCGGGGGTCATGCCGCCCACCGCCTGCGCAACGCCCAGGCGACGGCCCAGCTCCTCGACGGTGGAAGGCGTGTCACCGCTGAAGATCGACAGCTTGATGCCCCGCTCCCGCAGCGCCTCGAAAGTGGCCGGGCAATCCTCGCGCAGACCATCGGACAGCACGAAGGCGGCCAGCCAGCCTGCCGACGACCCCAGCGCCACGACGCTGCGGCCCGACAGCTCGTCCTCCATCAGGCCGCGGGGCAACTCGCCGCCCGCCAGGCCGGCCACGAAGGCAGGCCGCCCGATGCGGTAGGAGACGCCATCGAGGACACCGCTCATGCCCTGCCCGGTCACCGCCGTCAACCCGCCGAAGGCCGGCACCGCACCGGCCGGCGCGTGCAGTCGCAGGGCTGTCGCAATGGCATGCTCGCTGCCCTGCTCCAGGCCCGCCGCCAGCGCCCTCACCCGCTCCTCGGACTGGTCCCCCAGAACGCGCACCCCTTCGACCCGCATCTCGCCGTAGGTCAGGGTCCCGGTCTTGTCGAAGACAAAATGCCCGGCCCTGGCCAGCGCCTCGATGGCGTGCCCCCGGGTGACCAGCACCCCCATCCGGGCCAGGGTGTCGGTCGCCACGGTGAGCGCCACCGGCGTCGCCAGCGACAGCGCGCAGGGACAGCTCACCACCAGCACGGAAACGAAAACCCACAGGGCCCGGTCGGGGTCGGTCCACCACCACCAGGCGGCGGTGACCACCGCCAGGACCAGCAGTGCAATGATGAAATAGGCCGCCACCCGGTCGGCCTGCTGGACCACCCGCGGTTTCTCCGCCGAGGCACGCTCCATCAGCTGGCGGATCGCTGCCAGGCGGGTGTGCTCGCCGGTGCGGCTGACCCGGACCAGCAGCGGGCTGCCGATATTCACGCTGCCGCCGGTCAGCTCCGCGCCCGGCCCCTTGGGCACCGGCCGGCTCTCCCCGGTCAGCAGGGCCTCGTTGGCCTGGCTCGAACCCTCGATCACCACGCCATCGGCCGGCACCGTTTCCCCCGGCTTGACGCGGATCACGTCGCCCGCCAGCAGCTGCGACACCGGCACCTTCTCACCTTCCGGCGCCGGATAGCCGGCCAGGCGCTCGGCAAAGGCCGGCAGGGCCTTGCCCAGCTCTTCGACCCCCCGTACGGCCTTCTGGCGCGCCAGCATCTCGACGTAGCGTCCGCACAGCAGGAAGAACACGAACATCGTCACCGAGTCGAAATACACCTCGCCCTTGCCTGTCAGCGTCGCCCAGCAGCTCGCCACGAAGGCCGCGCCCACGCCGAGCGCCACCGGCACGTCCATGCCCAGGCGGCGCAGGCGCACGTCGCGCAGGGCGTGGCTGAAGAAGGGCGCCGCGGAGTACAGCACCACCGGCGTGGTGAGGATCAGGCTGGCCCAGCGCATGAGCAGCTCGATGTCGGCGGTCATGTCGCCACTCTCGGCGATGTACACCGGGAAGGCATACATCATCACCTGCATCATGCCGAAGCCGGCCACGAACAGGCGCCACAGGGCGGTGCGGCGCTCGCGCTGGGATATCTGCTCCGAACGGGCCGCGTCGTAGGGGTAGGCCCGGTAACCGATGGCCTGGATGGCCGCCAGGATGTCCGACAGCTTGATCCTGCGCTCGTCCCAGCGCACCCGGGCACGCCGCGTCGCGTAGTTGATGTCCACCGCCGTCACGCCGGGCTGGTGGGCCACATGCTGCTCGTTGAGCCAGATGCAGGCCGCGCAGGTGATCCCCTCGAGGATCAGCGCCGCCTCACGCTCGTGCTCGCCGATGGGCTTGACGAAACCCTTCTGGAAATCCGGGTGGTCGAACAGGCCCAGGTCCTTCAATTCGTCGGGCAGCGCCTCGCGGGCCTGCTCGGGCATCGCGTCACGGCGCTTGTAGTAGTCGATCAGGCCGCTATCGACGATGGACCTGGCCACCGCCTGGCAGCCGGTGCAGCACATCTGGTGACGGGTTCCGGAGATCTCCACCGGAAGATCCACATCGGCGGGAATGGGCAGGCCGCAGTGGTAGCAGTCATGCTCGGGCGAAACGGGGGAGTCGGACAACACGGGCCTCGCACACAACGCACGTGGCCGGGACTGGCCACGGGAAACACGCCGTTTTATCACAAAGCCGGTTTCCGGCAAAACGGCGCAGCCCCCGGCAGGATGCATGTTCGGCGGCGCACAGACACTTTCCGGTGGGTGCGTAGCATCAGGCAGGTCCTACCCCCCTTTCAAGGAGGCATCAAATGTCCATCGGAACCATCTTGTTGATCGTGCTGATCCTGCTGCTGATCGGCGCCTTTCCGGGCTGGCCTCACAGCCGCAACTGGGGCTACGGCCCCACGGGTGGCATCGGCCTCCTGCTGGTCATCCTGCTCGTTCTCGTGCTGCTCGGTCGCATCTAGCCGGCCGCAGCGGCCCTTCACCCGTCGCAACGAAAGGAAATGACATGCTCCAATATGCAGGCATCTTTCTGGTCATCGCGCTCGTCGCGGCCCTGTTCGGCTTCACCGGGATCGTCGCCGGAGCGGTCGAGATCGCCCGGATACTCTTCTTCATCTTCCTGGTGCTGTTCGCCGCATCCTTCATCACCGGGCTCCTCCGCCGGCACTGAGCCTCCGGCCAGCGCACAAAAAAGCGGCGGACCACCCCTGCTCGGGGCGCTCCGCCGCGTCGCCAGGATCTGGCGAAACCCTGCCGGTGGCTCAGCGCTTGATACGCGAGATCTTGGTGCCTTCGATGCTGAGGCTGGCCATCAGGCCCTGCTGGTCGAAGATGAAGGCATAGGCATCATCCTTCAGGGTCGAGGACGAGAGATTCTTGGCAATGCCTTCGTTCACCACCACCACCGAAGGCCCGACACCGATTTCCCAGCCCTTCGACTTGTCCAGGTACTTCACGGCCTTGTCGCTCATCAGGAACACCACGTAACCGTAGGATTCCGCCCCCGCCTGCCAGCCCCACGAAGCTGACACCGAGTTGTAATAGCCGACCCTGGTCGCCCCTTTGCTCAGGACCCCTTCGCCATAGCTGCCGCCGAACACCAGGCCAGCCTTGATGATCTTCGGGAAGACCAGCACGGCCCTTGCCTTCTTCCCGAGGGACTCGGCGGTGGGGTTGGTCTTGTAGAGCATCTGGAGGGCCTGGGCCGCATCCTTGTCCAGATCCTCGGCCGTCGCCGCGAAGGCGGGCGCGCCCAGCCCGGCAAGGGACAGCGAAGCGGCGGTGACAAGCATCATCCTGCTGAAATTGCGTCTGGCATTGGTCATTTTCGTTTCCTTTACGTTGGCAGCGAAACCGGGAGAAACGCCGCCTTGCGGATCACCTGAGACGGCCCGCCCCGGATCCGGGACGATCGGGTACTGCGGACCTTCATGCTGCGTCAATTGCCTGTGGAGGTCGGTGCGCTGGCGAACACTGGGGCCATGCCGGCAGGCTCAGGTCGCGATCCGGTCGGGAAGCAGGCGCCCGTACTCCTTCCGGACCACGGCATAGCACTCGCAGGTGCGCGCCTCCAGCCCTTCCCGGTCGAGCACCGTGATATGGCCACGGGCGTAGCTGATCAGGCCTGCGGCCTGGAGCTTGAGGGCGGCCTCGGTGACGCCCTCACGGCGCACGCCGAGCATGTTGGCGATCAACTCCTGGGTCATCACCAGCTCGTTGCCCTGCAGCCGGTCCAGGCTCAGCAGCAGCCAGCGGCAGAGTTGCTGATCCAGGGAATGGTGGCGGTTGCACACTGCGGTCTGGGCCATCTGGGTGATCAGCGCCTGGGTGTAGCGCAGGAGCAGGTGCATCACCGGACCCGAGCGACTGAAAACCTCCTTGATCGCCTGGCCGCGCAGGCGGAAGCCCTGCCCGGCACTCTGCACCACGGCCCGGCTGGGCGTGGACTCCCCGCCCATGAACAGGGCGATGCCGACGACCCCCTCGTTGCCGACCACGGCGATCTCGGCCGACGCACCGTTTTCCATGACGTACAGCAGCGAGACGATCGAGGTGGTCGGGAAGTACACGTGGCTGAGGGTCCGCCCCGATTCATAGAGGACTTTCCCGAGGGGCATGTCGACTGCTTCCAACTGGGGGCGGATGCGCTCGAATTCGATCTCGGGCAGGACCGCCAGCAACCTGTTCTGCAGGGGGGAAGGCGCAGAGGGCATCAAGAATTACCAGAGTGACGAACGATTGAAAGTGTGCCGAGCCCGCCGGCTCGAGTCTGTTCGCTCCCGCACACAGCAGCGTCCGCCCGTACGCCACCGCACCGACTGGCTTGCCTGTCCTGTCCATCCTGCGTCTGCAAGTCCCGATAAGGCAGGCAACCGCCAGGCCGATCGGTGACTTCCATGAAAAAGGACATCCGATCATGAAAGCCGCATCCCCCCCTACTCCTCCTCCCCGGGCGCTCCCGCTCCGCCTGCCGTCGTTGCTGGCCGGCCTGGGCCTGCTCATTGCAGGTTGCGCCGGCCTGCCCGCCCCGACCGAACAGCTTGCCGTGTCCACCGCGGCGGTGAGCCGGGCAGGCGGCGCGGGCGGCGGCGAGATGGCCCCCACCGAGATGCAGATGGCCCGGGAGAAGCTGGCCAAGGCACAGCAGGCGATGACTGACGAAGACTATGGCACTGCCCGCGACCTGGCCCGGGAAGCCCAGGTGGACGCCCAACTGGCCGAAGCCAAGGCCCTTTCCGCCAAGGCGCGCAAGGCGGCCGACGAGCTGAACGAAGGCAATCGCGTGCTGCGCGACGAGATGGACCGCAAGAACAAGTGATAGACCCACCACAACAAAAGGGAAAGACCATGACCACTCACCCGAGCTTCACGATGACCCTCATCACCCTGGCCACCCTCGCCGGCTGCTCCATGCAGCCCCCGAAGAATGCCCAGCTGGACCAGGCCCGCAGCGACTACCAGGCGGCCCAGGACAACACCGAGACACGCACTCTCGCAGGTGCCGAGATGAAACAGGCAGGCGACGCCCTCAGCCTGGCCAACCAGGCCGCCGAACGGGGCGACAAATCCGCCGAGGTGGACCACCTGGCCTACCTGGCCAGGCAGCGGACCGCCATCGCCCGCGAAACCGGCACCCGCAAGGCCGCCGAGCAGTCGGTGAACAACGCCGAAGGGGCCCGGGACAAGGTTCGCCTGGCCGCCCGCACGAACGAAGCCGACATGGCCCGCCAGAAGCTGGACGGAGCACAGGCCGCCACCAGTGACGCGCTGACCCGCAACCGGAAGCTGGAGAGCGAACTCAAGGCCCTCAATGCCAAACCGACACCCCGCGGCATGGTCATCACCATCGGCGACGTGCTGTTCGCCACCAATAGCGCGGATCTCACGCCAGGCGGCCTGCGCAACCTGGACAAGCTGGCGCAGTTCCTGAAGGACTACCCGGAGAAGAAGGCGCTCATCGAGGGCTTCACCGACAGCGTCGGGCGAGATGAATACAACCTCCAGCTCTCGGTGCGACGGGCCGGAGCCGTCATGAACGCGCTCGTGGGGAAGGGTATTGGCAGCGAACGCCTGTCCACCCTGGGCTATGGCGAGGCCTACCCCATCGCAGACAACAACAGCAACAGCGGCCGCCAGATGAATCGCCGGGTGGAGATCATCCTGTCCGACGAGAGCGGCAAGATCTCGACTCGCTGAGCCCGCAGGCAGGCATCCGGCGCCGGGGAGCCGGATGCCCTGCACCGCCGGAATGACGAGGCCTGCCGTCTCGGTCAGCGAGGCAGGCTGACCACGGGGTACACCCGCAGGTTGCCCTCCCAATTGCACCCCATCGTCGCACAGCGGTACCGGTGGGTATGGCCGAATACACCCAGCAGCACATCGATGAAGCGCCGCGGGACGCGGTAGGCTGCACCATCGCAGCAGGGGCAGGCCCGATCGTGGTAGCCCCCTGCGGCAAGGTCCCGCATCACGGCGACACAGCGGGTGGAGCCGGCACCGCCAGGCTGCCCCCCTCGTCCTCCCACACCTTGAGCCTGGCCTTTTTCGGCCGGTGGGCTGAGGCGAGACACCTCTCCATCTGGTCCGCAAACGGCGAGGTTCCGGAACGGTCGTCCGGAACGGGCGCCGACGGGGTAAGGCGCATGAAGACACTCATGATTTCAATCCTTCCATGAACACCACACAGCGCAATTCAGCCCGCTCTGCCGCGTGCAGGCGCCAGTGGCGCCCGGCGCGGCAGAGCAACCGGATCACGAGGGGTTCTTAGGGGGTACATCCGTATTGAGCGCCTCGAACTTCTTGATCTGCGCCTCGGCCTCGTCCTTGCCCACCCCGTAGGCCTCCTGGATCGAACCGGCCAGATGCTCGCGCTTGCCGGAGATCACATCCAGGTGGTCATCGGTGAGCTTGCCCCACTGGGCCTTGACCTTGCCCTTGAACTGCTTCCAGTTGCCTTCAACGATATCCCAGTTCATTTTGCACTCCTTGTGTTCGTCAGCCGGACGGCGGAAATGCCGGCCGGGATTGCGGATCAACGGCGGTTGATGAAGACGCCGGCGAGAAAGCCCAGCACCGCCGCCCCTGCCAGGACATGCCAGGGCTTGTCCCGCATGTAGGTCTGGGTCGCCTCGGTCGCGCAACGTGCCTGGTGGAGGGCCCGCCGGCGGGCATCGTCGTAGCGGGAGCGGACCTCGCCCGCCGCATCCTGGACGGTCGAACGCGCCGCGGCATAGCCTTCTGCCGTGGTCTGTGCCACGTCGGTGATCAGCTCATCGGCGCCCACGGCAACCCCCTTCAGTTCCTTGACGAACGCGTCCTTGCGGCTCTCGCCGCCGCTCGGGATGGTGTTTGATTCAGTACTCATCATGCCTCCTGCTTCAAATGGAGCCTGCGGACAGGCCGGAAAAGCCTCCATCACGCATCCTCATCGTCATCGCGCATCACGTCGGTACGCCAGCGCACGCAACATGGTCGGATACACCACCGCCACATCTCTCGGCCATTGCGTTCGCTACCGAACAGACCCGCGGCGCAGCGGCGCGCAGAATCGACACATCGTCCAAGGGAGCCTCCCGTCATGCTGATCATCTTCAAGTCCGCCGCCAGCGGCGACGTCATCACCTTCGAAAAGAACGCCCGGCAGATCCTCGAAGTCCTCGGCAAGGACCGCAATGACGCAAAGGGCATCGTCACCGTGGAGCAACTCCCGGGCGCCATCGAGCATCTTCGCCAGGCCATCGCCGAAGACCTCGCCACCTGCTCGGCGCCTCCCGACGAGGCCCCCCAATCAAGCTCGCCCGGGGGAGAGGGCGTCAGCTTCCATCAGCGCGCCACGCCCATGCTGGAATTGCTGGAGCGCTCCCTGGCGGATGGCGTGCCCGTCACCTGGGGTGTCTAGGCCAGGATACGAAGCGACACAAAGGCCGCGCTGCCTTGGTGCGCCGACGTACCGACGGCGCCTCGGCACTGCACCACGCTGGCCGAAGTCCATTCCGGGGAGCACCAACCCGTGGCGTCCCCGCTGCCTGGAGTACGGGAGAACCTCTGTGCCAGCCACCCTCGCACCATCCGCCAACCGCCTGCTCGCCGCCCTTCCGCGACAGGAACATGATCGCCTCCTGGCGCATTGCGACACGGTGAACCTGCAGTTCGCCGAAGTCCTCGCCGAGCCGGGAGAGCCGATCCGCCACGTGTGGTTTCCCACCGGCAGCGCCATCGCCCAGATCCGCCGGATCGACGCGCACGCCAGCCTCGAAGTGGGGCTGATCGGTGATGAGGGCGCCCTGGGCATTCCCCTTGCCCTCGATGTAACCGAGTCGTCCCTGCGGGCCCTGGTCCAGGCGCCCGGCACCGCGCTGCGCATCCCGGCGTCCGCCTTCCGCAGGGTTCTGGAGGAAGGCCCGGCCCTGTCGCGGATCCTCAGGCAGTACATCCATGTGCTCATGGGCCAGCTGGCCCAGACCGCCGGCTGCACCCGCTTCCACCTGGTCGAGCCGCGCCTCGCCCGCTGGCTGCTGATGACCCAGGACCGCACCCACTCGACCGGCTTCCACATCACCCACGAATTCCTGGCACAGGTCCTCGGCGTCCGCCGCGTCGGCATCACCCACGCGGCCAGCACCCTGCAACAGCACCAGCTGATCCACTACCGGCGCGGCGACATCGCCATCGTCGACCGGGCAGGCCTGGAAGCCGCCGCCTGCACCTGCTATGCCGCAGACCGGCTGGCCTACAGCCGCGGCATGCGTGGCACCCCCCCATCGTGAATCCCGGACCACCTGCCCGCAGCCCCACCGACCCGGGCCTGGTCATCACCTGCGAACACGGCGGCAACCGGATTCCCCGCGCCTATCGCCCCCTTTTCGCCGACCAGCTGGCCGTGCTCGACTCCCACCGGGGTTTCGATCCGGGCGCCCTCGAGATGGCCGAGGAGCTGGCCCTGGCCTTCGCGGCCCCCCTCGTGGCCTCCACCACCAGCCGCCTGCTGGTGGATCTGAACCGCTCCATCGGCAATCCGGCGCTCCACGCCGCCCAGGTCCGCCGCCTCTCGGCCGAACAGCGGGAGGACATCCTGGCGCGCCACTACCGCCCCTTCCGGAACCGGGCCGAACAAGCCGTGCGGCGCACCATCGCCGAGAACGGCGCGGTCCTCCACCTGTCGTCCCACAGCTTCACACCGGAACTGGACGGTAAGACCCGCCTGGCCGACATCGGCCTGCTCTACGACCCGCGGCGCCCTGGCGAATGCGCACTGTGCCGACGCTGGCAGGCCGCGCTGGCCAGCGCCGCCCCCCATCTGAGCGTCCGCCGCAACTACCCCTATGCGGGCAAGGGGGACGGCCTGACCCGCTGGCTGCGCCAGCGCCTGCCGCCAGACATCTATGTCGGCGTCGAGCTGGAAGTGAATCAGCGCCACGTCCTCGAGGCCGGGCCTCAGTGGCCCGCCCTTCGCCAGCTCCTCGTCACCACCCTGCGCCACGCCCTGAGCCAGCCCCAGGCCGGCCTCCCCGCCCTGCGTGCCGCCTCCAATCACTCCACCACCCCCCGAGGGAGCACGCCATGAACATCCGCATCGGCTTCGACCTGGTCTACGAATTCCCGCAGCCCACCCCCATGATCCTGACCCTGAGCGTGCATCACTCGCGCATCGACGACATGATCACCCCCGACCACCTGGTCACCGAGCCCCCGCTGCCCCACACGGGCTACCGGGACAGCTTTGGCAACTGGTGCATCCGTGTCCTGGCTCCCAAGGGGCTGCTCCGCCTGAGCAACACCGCCGTGGTGCGGGACAGCGGCCTGCCCGACATCGTCGTCCCGGGAGCCCGCCAGGCCCAGGTCATGGACCTGCCCGACGACACCCTGCTGTTTCTCCTGGGCAGCCGCTACTGCGAGACCGACCGGCTGTCCGACGAAGCCTGGCGGCTGTTCGGCCACACACAGCCTGGCTGGCCGCGGGTGCAGGCCGTTTGTGACCATGTCAACAAGCACATCCGCTTCGGCTACGAACACGCCCGCCATACCAAGACCGCCCTGGAGGCCTACCAGGAGGGCGTCGGGGTGTGCCGCGACTACGCTCACCTGGCCATCACCTTCTGCCGTTGCCTGAACATCCCGGCCCGCTACTGCACCGGCTACCTGGGCGACATGGGGGCACCGCCGCCCTATGGCCCGATGGACTTTGCCGGCTGGTTCGAAGCCTGGCTCGACGGTCACTGGTACACCTTCGACGCCCGCAACAACGTGCCCCGCATCGGCCGGGTGCTGATCGCCCGCGGCCGCGACGCTGCCGACGTGGCGATCAGCAACACCTTCGGCCCCAACACCCTGAAGCAATTCACCGTGCACACCGAGGAAGTGACCGACGACTTCTCCCCTCCGTAAGCGCCCTGCCCCTAGGCGCCCCGCTGGCCGGCACCCGGCGCGGGATGCCCCAGCACCAGGGTGACGGCATGCCGGGCGCCGTCATCCACCAGCCGGATCGCCCCACCGGGCTGCGCAAGCCCATCGACCTGCAGCGACCCGGCCGGCCCGGAGTCGGCACGCCCCCGCGACACGGCAATCTCGAACACGCTCCCGCCGAAGCGGTAATGCACTGAGAACCCCGGCCAGGCGGCCGGCAGCCTCGGCGCCAGATGCAGCAAGCAGCCCTCGCGGCGCAGGCCGAGCAGGGATTCGGTGATCAGCCGGTACATCCAGCCGGCGGCGCCGGTATGCCAGCTCCAGCCGCCCCGTCCCACGTGCGGCGGGCAGGCATACACATCCGCGGCAAGCACATACGGCTCCAGCTTGTAGCGGTCGACGCCCTCGGGCGTGGCCGCGTGGTTCACCGGATTGATCAGCGCCAGCAGCGCCCAGGCCCGCTCGGCATCGCCCAGCTCGGCGAAGGCCATGGCCGCCCACACGGCAGCGTGGGTGTATTGCCCGCCGTTCTCGCGTACCCCCGGCAGGTAGCCCCGGATATAGCCCGGAATCGGGCTGGCTGCGTCGAAGGGCGGGTCGAGCAGTTTCACCAGCCCCTCATCAGCCTTCACCAGATGGCGCTCCACCGCAGCCATGGCGGCACGGGCCCGGCCTGCCGGTGCCGCACCCGACAAGACGGCCCAGCTTTGCGCCACGGAATCGATCCGGCACTCGGCGTTGCCGACCGAGCCCAGCGGCGTTCCATCGTCGAAGTAGGCCCGTCGATACCAGCCCTCCGCCTCTCCGCCTCCGGTCTCCGTCCCTTCCCAGCCATGGGCTTCCAAGGCCTCGCCCAGGCGCGCGGCCTCGGTCCTGCACAAGGCCGAGAATTCGGCGTCACCGCGCCCTTCGGCAAGCCCGGCGAACTGCCCGAGCACGGTGTACAGGAAGAAGCCCAGCCATACGCTCTCACCCCGTCCGGCCAGCCCGACCCGGTTCATGCCGTCGTTCCAGTCTCCCGAGCCCATCAACGGGAGCCCGTGGGCGCCGAAGCGCAGGCCGTGGCGGATCGCCCGCGTGCAATGGGTGTACAGATCCGCCACCTCGGCAGACTGGCCCGGCTGGTCATAGTAGGAGTCATCCCCCGGATTCACCGGACGCCCCTCCAGGAAGGGCACCGCGACGTCGAGCACCGCCCAATCCTCGCTGGCGGCCAGGTAGCGGCAGGTCGCCAGCGGCAACCACAGATAATCGTCCGAACACCGGGTCCGCACCCCGCGCCCCGACGGTGGATGCCACCAGTGCTGCACGTCGCCCTCCCGGAACTGGCGGCCGGCACACACGAGCAGGTGGGCACGCAGCAGGGCCGGCTCCGCATGCACAAGGGCCATCGCATCCTGCAACTGGTCGCGGAAGCCGAAGGCCCCGCCCGACTGGTAATAGCCGCTGCGCGCCCACAGGCGGCAGGCCAGGGTCTGGTAAAGCAGCCAGCCATTGGCCATCAGGTCCACGGCCGGCTCCGGGGTCTCGACATGCACGCAGTCCAGGGTCTGCAGCCAGTAGGCATGCACCGCCCGCAGCGCCTGCCGGGCTGCCGGCAGGCCGCGGAAGTCCTGCACCAGGCGGTCGGCCTCGGCCGCGTCGCGGCCGGCCCCCAACCTGAACACCTGCTCCCAGGTCTCCTCTGCGGCGAGTTCAACGCCCACCTGGATCGCCGCGCACGGATCGAAGCCCCCGCCCACCCTGCCGGCCAGCCCGACGCGGCCCAGTGCGGCCGGATGCGCCAGGCTTCCGTTGCGGCCGAGGAACTCCCGCCGGTCGGCCGTGACACTGCGCACCGGCCCGTCGGTATCGAAGAAAGCCACCCGCCCGGCGAACTCCATGCTGTAAGGGTTATGGGCATGGAGGGCCCCGCTGCGCGGCGCGAGCTCGGTGCTCACGTGCATGGCCGACTTTTCGCGCAGGTCGCCCAGCACCCATTCCACGTAGCCGGTCACCGCCAGCCGGCGCGGCCGCCCGGAGGCGTTGCGCAGCTTGAGCAGCGAGAACTTGACGGCGGCGTTGAGGGCCACGAACACGGTCAGCTCCGAGTGGATACCGTCCTCGACGGTCTCGAAGCTGCTGTAGCCGAAGCCGTGGCGGACCACGTAGGTGCCGGAACCCCGTGCCGGCAGCGGCGTCGGCGACCACAGGTGGCCGCTCTCCTCGTCGCGCAGGTAGATGACCTCGCCCCCCGGGTCGCCCACCGGGTCGTTGTGCCAGGGGCTGAGGCGGAACTCGTGGGCGTTCTCGCTCCAGCTGTAGGCGCTGCCGCTCTCCGAGACCAGGGTGCCGAAATGCGCATTGGCCAGCACATTCGACCACGGCGCCGGGCTGCTCCGCCCGGGCACCAGGGTCATGACGTACTCACGCCCATCCGGGCTGAAGCCCCCCAGGCCGTTGGCAAACTGCAGGCCCCGTGCTGCGGCAGCCACCGCCGCGGACGGCGCCGGCGCATCGGGACGGCGGCTGCGCGTCGGCACCAGGGCCGCCGGATAGGCCGGCAGCAGCTCCCGCTGGCCGAGCTGCTCCTCCAGGGTGCCGCGGCAGTCGGTGAGGAGCACCCGCGCCACGGCCTGGAACAGCAGCCGGTCCTCGCTGGAGATGTGCTCGGCCGGGCGCACGAAGATCCCCCCCGGCCGGTCGATGACGCTGGCGCTGCTGCCCGAGGCGATGAGGCCGACGATCTCGTCCTGCAGGCGCTGCCGGTAACCCGCGTGATCCTCGTTCCAGATCACCAGGTCCACCGCCAGGCCCTTCAGGCGCCAGTAGGCGTGGGCCTGCACCAGCTGGCGGACCAGCTCCACGTTGGCGGCATCGCCGATCTGCAGCAGCACGATCGGCAGATCACCGGAAATGGCATACCCCCACAAACCCGACTGGCCCCGCCGGTTGCGGATCAGCAGGCTGGCATCGGCACGCAGGGCGCTCCCCGCGTACAGCACCGCACCGGCCAGGCGGGCGTACAACTGGGCTTCCGCGTCCGAGGCGTTGAGCTGCTGCAATTCCACCTGGCTGTGGGTCCAGGCCAGTTCGAAGACCCGGTCGGCCAGGTGCCTGTCGCGATACTTGGCCACCAGGCCGAGCGCCTGTTCCCGGGTGTCGGCCATGCCGGTGACGATATCCACGCTGACCGACTGCCCCGGCGCCAGCGTGAGGCCCTGGCGGATGGCGACGATGGGGTCGAGCACCGGCCCGGCGCTCCCCGACAAGGGGCCCGTCGCGATCATCGCCTGCGGTGACGCGGTGCTGCGGGTGCGTCCGATGAAGCGGGCCCGGTCGGTCTCCCAGGACACGCTGCCAGCCTCCACCCCGTGGGCCGTCATGCCGTGGAACAGCCAGGGCGTCGGCTCGTCGGCGGCACGGGGCCGGCGCATGCACAGGATGGCGCGCTGATCCGCCACGATCTCCGTCTGCACGAAGAGTTTGCTGAAGGCCGGATGGAGCGCATCGGCGGACGGGGGAGCGATGACCACCTCCGCGTAGCTGGTGATCTCCAGCCGGCGTGGATGGTCCGAGCGGTTGGTGAGGCGCACGCGGCGCAGCTCGATGTCATCCTCCGGCGACACGACGATCTCGGTATAGGTCTCGATCTCCGCGCCCGGCCCGACCTCGTCGCAACGCCGGAACTCGACCCGCCCCTCGGACAGGATGGCTTCGTAGCTCGACGCCGGACGGCGGGTCGGCTGGTGGGCCGTGGACCAGAATCGCCCGCTGGTCACATCGCGGATGTAGCAGAAGGCCCCCCGCTCGTCGCAGGTGCCATCTTCGCGCCAGCGTGTCACCGCCAGCTCGTGCCAGCGGCTGTAGCCGCCTCCGGCCTGGCTGATCATCACGTGGTAGCGGCCGTTGGAGAGCAGCTGGATCTCGGGCATCGGCGTGTCGGCGCTGTCGAAAAGCCTCAAGGGCACCCCCACCGCCGCCGAGCGTGCGCTGGGCCCGGTCAGCTCGACCCGTTCGGGGAACAGGCCGGAGGCCCGCGGCACGCGCTCCTGGAGCAGCGGCATCACCGCCTGGAACATGGGCTCGGACTCGAAGCGGCGCTGCATCGGGCGCCCCAGCAGCAGCCACGCCAGGGCCAGCAGGCTCATGCCCTGGTGATGCGCCATGAAGGCCCGCACCACGGCCCGCGGCTGGCCACGGCGCTGGCGCGCCGGGGTGTAGTCGATGGCCTCGTAGAAACCGAACTTGCCGATGAAGCCCTCCGCGGCCAGGCGCTGCAGGTTGGCGCAGGCGGCCTCCGGGGCGATCATCAGGGCCAGCACCGTGGCGTAGGGCGCCACCACCAGGTCGTCCGCCAGACCGCGCTTGAGGCCCAGGCCGGGCACGCCAAAGGCCCGGTACTGGTAGTTGAGCCGGGCGTCCACGCTGTTGTAGGCCGACTCCGACATGCCCCACGGCACGCCACGCTGGCGGCCATATTCGATCTGGCGGGCCACCGCCGCCCGGCTGGTCTGGTCGAGCAGGGTCCGCTCATAGCTTGGCATCACCAGCTGCGGCATCAGGTACTCGAACATCGAGCCGCTCCACGACAGCAGCACCGGCTCGCCGCCAGCCCGGGTCAGCAGGCGGCCGAGGGCGAACCAGTTCTCCTTCGGGAGCGCCCCCTGGGCGATGCCGACAAAGCTGGCCAGACGCGCCTCGGAGGCCAGCAGGTCATAGCAGCTGGCATCGACCCGCCGGTCCTGAACGTTGTAGCCAATGGCAAGCAGGTGCCGCAGCGGGTCGTACACGAAGTCGTAATCCATCCGGGCCAGCGCGGCGACCCGGCCGGCCAGGCGGTCGAGATCGGCCAGGCGGTCGGCTGCGCGGGCGCTGCCCAGCTCGACCGCCTGCCGCAAGGCTTCCAGCCAGGCTTGGCGGGCGGCTACCGGCCCGGCATCGGCGGGCAGGGGAATCTCCCTGTGCCAGTCGTCCGCGAAGGTGGCCAGGGCGCGCAGGGTCGGCACCCCGGAACGCTGGGAGAAGCGGGTCAGGAAACCCTCGAGCCCCGGTGGCGGAGGCAGCAAGGTCAGCCACGGCGCCAGCTCGTCCAGCTCACCCAGCATCCGGCGCACCTGCTGCAGCAAGGCCTCCGCCCAGCGCCGGGTCTCCACGCCGGGCAGGAGCGCCTCGTCCGGCTCCGCGACCTCGGCCGTCTGCACCAGCACATTGGCTGCGCAACCGCCCAGGCCTTCAAGCAGGGTCCTGACCACCGCCAAGGTGGCAGGCGTCCCGGCCGACGCCGCATCCAGCGCACGCCGGCAGGCAGCCAGCCGGCTGTCTGCACCGGGGCCGAGCGCCTCCGCGAGGATCCGCACCGTGTCGTCCATGCCCTCGAACAGGCCGGGCGTGACGATCGGGTCGTCCGCCAGCGCAACGAGACCCGCCCGCAGGGTGAGCAAGTGGCCCGCCAGGTTGCCGCTGTCCACCGTCGACACGTAGAGCGGCGGCATGGGCTGCAGGCTCTGCGTGTCGTACCAGTTGTAGAAGTGTCCCCGGTAGCGGGCCAGGCCCTCCATGCTGGCCAGGCTCAGCGCCGTGCGCTCGAGCACGCTGCCGGCCGGGATGTAGCCGAAATCATAGGCCGCCAGGTTGGCCAGCAAGGCCAAGCCCATGTTGGTGGGCGAACTGCGGTGGGCGAGCGCCGCGCCCCGGTACTCCTGGAAGTTGTCGGGCGGCAGCCAGTTGTCCGCGGGGCCGACGAAGGTGTCGAAGTAGGACCAGGTCCGCCGGGCCAGGGCGCGCAGGAAGCGCACCTGCTCCTCCGGCAGGTGAGCCTCGCGGCGCACCCGTGGCCGGCTGACCCACCAGGCCAGCGCCGGCGAGGACAGCCACAGCAGCAGGATGGGCAGGGCCACCAGATGTGCCGCCGGCGCCACCAGGGCCAGGACGGCCGCGACGGTCACTGCGCCGAGGGGCCCCGCCGCCATGCTGCGGAAGGCCGCCTCCAGGCTGTCCCGGGCGTGTGTCGCGGCCGCCCGCTCGACCTCGCTCGAGGGGCACCATTCAAGCAGCCGGCGGTGGCTCACCCCCAGCCGCCACAAGGTCCTGACGATGGCGTCCAGGTTCGACCAGGCCTCGAAGGGCAGGCACGCCAGTTCGAAGCCGAGCTGCGCCCCGCGCAGCCCCGCGGCCCGGGCCACGTCGGCCAGGTGCTCGGCAAAGCGCGCCTCCTCAGGCCGTCTGAGCAGGTCCAGCGCACTCACGCACAGCGCAGGCAGCAGGACGATACCGAGCAACAGCGCGGTCCACCCCACTGGCGAGAGCCCCATCGCCCAGCCCGCCACCAGCAAGGCCAGCAGGGCCGGCGGCACCAGGCTGCGACGCAGGTTGTCCACCAGCTTCCATTGGGACAAGGCGGACAGCGGATTGGGCGGGCGGTGGGGCACGGCGTCCCCGCCCTCCCCCGCGCATGCGCATGGAACGCGGCGCATCAGCCAGCCGGCCAGTTGCCAGTCGCCGCGGATCCAGCGGTAGCGGCGCGCCATGTCCACGGTGTAGCTGGCCGGATAGTCCTCGTACAGCAGCCCGTCGCTGAGCAGGCCGGAGCGGGCATGGCAGCCCTCCAGCAGGTCATGGCTGAGCACCCGGTTGTCCGGGAAGCGCCCCCCCAACGCCTGCTCGAAGGCATCCACGTCGTAGATGCCCTTGCCGATGAAGGAGCCCTCGCCAAACAGATCCTGGTACACATCCGAGACCGCCCGGGTGTAGGGGTCGATGCCGGGCTCGCCGGCAAAGAGGCGCGCATAGAGCGAGCGCCCGGCCCCCGGCAGGCTGATCGCGACCCGGGGCTGCAGGATGCCGTAGCCGGCCACCACCCGCCCGCTATCAGGGTCGAAGACCGGGCGGTTGAGGGGGTGGGCCATGGCAGCCACGAACTGCCGCGCGGCATCCTGGGGCAGCTGGGTATCGGTGTCCAGGGTGATCACGTACTTGACGCCGGCGAGGCCGGCCCGGTTGCCGACGATCAGGGCAAAGCCCTCCCCGCCACCGCCCCGCAGCAGCGCATTGAGATCGGCCAGCTTGCCGCGCTTGCGCTCGCTGCCCATCCAGCTCTGCTCCCCCGGGTTCCAGCGCCGCGGGCGATGGAAGAGGTAGAAGCTGTCCCCGCCCTGCCCGGCGTAACGGGCGTTGAGCGCCATGACGCCCGCCCGCGCCCGCTCCACCAGGCCGGCGTCGCCCGGCAGTTGCTCGCGGGCCGCATCGAGAAGGTCGGTCAGGAGGCCGAACCGCAGGCCCGGTTCCCGGTTGGCCAGGAAGCGCACCTCGAGGGCCTCGAGCAGGCCGTCCACGCCGGCCTCGCTTCCCAGCATGGTCGGCACCACCACCAGGGCCCGCGCCGTGGCGGGAATGCCAGTGGCGAAATCCATGCGCGGCAGCGGCCGTGGCGACACCAGCAAGGTGGCCAGCCAGTTCACCAGCGCCACCGCCAGCTGGCTGGCCACCAGCACCGTCGGCAGCACGAGCGCCAGCATGATCCAGGGTGTCCCCTGCGCCGCCGGCAGCATGTTCAGTATCCCGCAGGAGGCCAGCGCGGTGATCACGGCGATGGCCCCCAGATAAAGACCCAGGCTCCTCCGCCCGGCCAGCCGGCACACGCGGACCCACACCCCCGGATCCACCGCCACCGCCCGCTCGAGGGCCGGGCGACCTTCGTCCACCAGGTAGTAACCCACGTGGGCGGCCCGGCTCATGCCCTCGCCAGCGGCCGCCCGCGCCAGGCCGAGGGCCCGCCGCGCCACCTCACCCTCGCTCAGGTGGCCCCGGCGGGCGATCTCCTCGGTGGCATGGCGATAGCGGTCACGGGTGGCAAAATCCATCCGCCCATAGACGCCATCCGGGTCCTCCCGCAGGACCCGCTCGACCACGCTCTGGCTCTCGACGAAATCCCGCCAGTCCATCGCCCCGAGCACCCGCAGGCTGCCGATGCTGTTGCTGATCGAGACCTGGTCGGCGGCCTGCTGCTGGTTCTCCGACTGGACCAGCTGGGCCACCGTCTGCCCCGACTGGCCGAGGTGCTGCTCGACCCAGGCCAGCGCCTGGGCCAGGGCCGGCCCCCTGCCCTGCAGGCGGCGCGCCAGCTCGGCGACGAAGGCCCCGACCATGGGGGGCTCGGAGCGCACCATGTCGGCGATCACCAGGATCAGGTTGCGCGGGTCGCTCTCGACGCCCTCGACCAGCTGGTCGGCCCAGCTGCCGGCCAGTTCCCGCTCCTGCCGCCCGGTGGCGATGCGCACGCAGACCCGCCGGAGGTTCTCGATCACCGCCAGCCGCAGCATGATCGGAATGGCCCACAGCTCTCCGAGCTCGAGCACCTCGACGGTCTGGTAGGCCGCCACGAAGCAGCCCAGGCTCTCCGCGTCCAGCCGGCCATCGCCATGGGCGACGGTCTCCAGGGCAATGTCATAGACCCGCGGCTGTCCGGCTGCCGCCCCGCTGCCCGCCAGGCGCGGCAAGGCCCGGCTGTAGCCCTCCGGCAGGAGGCGGCGGGCCATGCGGATCTGCTCCTCGAGGAGGTAGAAATTGTCGAGCAGCCATTCGCCGGCCGGGGTGATGCGCTGCCGCCCGGCCACCGCGTCGGTGAGCTGCCGGCTCACCCTGGCGAGCACCCGTTCGTTGTCGGCGAGGCGGGCCAGCAGGCGATCGTGGCGCGGGCCCGCGGCGAGTGTGTGGGATGCGGCCAGGATCCGGCCATGGGCCGCCATCTGCTCGGAGCTGAACAACTCCGAGCGCAGAGGTGGCTCGTCCAGGGCGGTTGCCGCCATCCAGCGCGCAGCGCCGGGCAAGGACTGCAGCAGGCCTTGCAGGATGGCGGAAGCACGTGCCAGGGGATCACCCCATGGACGGCGCGACGGACGATTGGTCAGGAGACCCACGGAAGCCCTTCAGCAATTCACCATGCAACGGCTGGCGATGGACCGGAGCACGCTCCCGGCAGCCCTGTTGCAGATGCGGCCGCGGCTTCCCGGCCGGCCCCTCGTCGGGCGGATTCCTGCGGGGAACAACTCGGAGCCAGCCTAGCCGCGGACGTCCGTCCGGGTCTGTACGCTGGCGCACATGCTCCACCGGGAGGGGCCCGGGCACAGGCTCAGGGCCCCCCCGACTTGTGTCTCGCATACCAGGCCATGACCGGCTGCACCGTGATGCCATGAACCATGATCGACGCCGCCACGGTCAGCAGGGTCAGGCTGGTCAGGAGGCTGGCAAGCGCCCCCTCCACGCCGTGATGGAGGGCGAACATGAGGTAGAAGACCGAGCCGATGCCACGAATGCCGAACCAGCTGATCATCGCCCGCTGCAACCCGGGCAAGGGCCCGCCCCATGTCCCGGCCAGCACCGCCAGCGGACGTACGCCGATGAACAGCACGGGAATGAACCACCAGGCCATCGCCTCCGGCACCGCGTGGGGCAGCATGGCTCCGATGACCAGCACCATCGCCAGCTCGGCGAGTTTCTCCAGTTGCTCGTTGAACTCCTCCACGGCACGGGTCATCGCCGCGCTGGCGTGATGGGAGTGGGTCGCGCGCGGCTCGCCGCCCGGGTGGCCATCCAGCGACACCGAGCCCGCCAGGGGATGCTCGCTGACCCGGCTGAGGGCCAGTCCGGCCGCGGCGACCGCCAGGAAGCCCGAGGCCAGGCAGAGCTGGGCGACACCATAGGAGATCGCGACGAGGCCGAGGGACAGGAACTCGTCGAGCCCCACCGCGCTGTGATGGCGGGTCCGCAGATAGACCACCAGCTGGCCTATCAACGCCCCCATCAGGGCCCCGATCAGGAGCCCGCCCAGGGTGGACCACATGAGATCGACGAGCCACCAGTGCCAACCCCGGTGGCCCAGGTCGTGCAGCCCCAGCAGGCCCAGCCCGAGCAGGACGAAGGGAAAGGCCGAGCCGTCATTGAGCGCCCCCTCGCCAGCCAGGCTGAAGCGCACGGTGTCTGGGCGCTTGTGCGCCTCCACCTGCACCCCGGACGCCAGCACCGGATCAGTCGGCGCGAGGATGCCGCCAAGGAGGATCGCCGCCCCGGGGGACAGGCCCAAACCGAAAATGCCGATCAGGGCAATCAGCGCCACCGTGATGAACATCGATGGAAAGGCCAGGCGCAGCGGCAACTGCCAGCGCCGGTCACGCATCGGCACGCCGAGCTTGAGCCCCACCGCGAACAGGGAAATCAGCAGGGCCACCTCGGCCATCATCTCGAGGCCGGCCGCGTCACGGGAAGGGTCGGGCGCGATCAGTCCCAGCCCGCCAGGGCCGAGGAGGTAACCCACCCCCATGTAGATCATTGCACTGCTCAGGGGAATCCGCGCCAGCAAGGTACCTGCCAGCACCATCGAAATGAGCAGGATGCCAAGCAGGAGCGACCAGTAGGCTGCAGACATGGGGAACACCGCCAATGGACCGCGCGTATCCCGGAACGGGTGGTGCGCAAGCGGTAGACTGCATGCTGCACCAAAGCGCAAGAGTCCGCGCGGCACGGCAATGAGCGACAGCGCACAGACGCGCCAGGCTCCCGGGGAGGAGGCTGATTCGCGCATCCTGTACGCGCGAGCCGTTGAACGGTCGACCGGCGGCCCCGCTACAATCGGGCTCCCCATAGCGGAATGGGCCGGCAGCCCCGCTGCGCCTGCATCCCACCGCCCTCTTGAACCGGACCCCGGAATGCCCAAAGCCTCAAAAGACCACGCCCTCCCGCCACCCAGGCAGCCCCATCCCGAAGATGGGGCATCCAGGGCACAAGGCCGGCACGCCGGTTTTCCGATCATCGGCATCGGCTGCTCGGCCGGCGGGCTCGAAGCCCTCGAAGCGCTGTTGAAGCACACCCCCGTGAAAAGCGGCATGGCCTTTGTCATCGTCCAGCATCTTGCCCCGGACCATCCCAGCACCCTGCCCGAGATCCTCCAGCGCAGCACGGCGCTGCCGGTACTCGAGGCCACAGAGGGGCTGGCGGTCAGACCCGATCACGTCTACGTGATCCCGCCCAACACCGATCTGTCCCTGCTGCAGGGCCAGCTGCACCTGATCCCCCCGCTCGAGAAGCGCGGCCTGCGCCTGCCCATCGACTTCTTCCTGCGGACCCTGGCCGAGGACTGGCAGCACCAGGCGGTCGGCGTCATCCTGTCCGGCATGGGCTCGGACGGTGTGCTGGGCCTGGGCGCCATCAAGGGCAAGGGAGGCCTGACCCTAGCCCAGACACCTTCCGAAGCCGGCGCCGCCAGCATGCCCGGCAGCGCCATCGAGGCAGGCGTGGTCGATATCACGGCCCCTGCCGACGCACTCCCGGCACGCATCATCGACTACCTGCACCACGTTCCGCGCGCGGCGCAGCCCGATGGGGCCGCCGCGCCCCCCGCCGACCAGGCCTCCCTGGACCGCATCCTGGTCCTGCTGCGCAACCGCAGCGGCAACGACCTGTCCCTGTACAAGCCGAGCACCCTCTACCGGCGCATCGAACGGCGCATCGCCCTGCTGCAGATCGAGGACATCGCCCGCTACGTGGGCTACCTGCGGGAGAACCCGCAGGAGCTCGACCTGCTGTTCCGGGAGATGCTGATCGGCGTGACCCACTTCTTTCGCGACCCCGGCGCCTGGGATTTCGTGCGCGACACGGTGATCCCCTCCTTCTTCGCCCGCTACCCGGATGGCCATGCCCTGCGCGCCTGGGTCCCGGCCTGCTCGACGGGGGAAGAGGCCTACTCCCTGGCGATCGTCTTCCGGGAAGCCCTCGAAAAATACAAACCGCCGGGTCACTTCACCTTGCAGATCTACGCCACCGACCTGGACGTGGACGCGGTCGAGCGGGCCCGCCGGGCCTTCTACCCCTCCAACATCGCCGCCGACGTGGCCCCCGAGCGGCTGGCCCGCCATTTTGTCCAGGAAGACAATGGCTACCGCCTCAACCGCAACATCCGCGAGATGGTGATCCTGGCGCCCCAGAACGTGGTCTCCGACCCCCCTTTCACGCGCCTGCACATCCTGTCCTGCCGCAACCTGCTCATCTACTTCGGCCAGGCCCTGCAGCGCAAGGTACTGACCCTCTTCCACTACGCCCTGAATCGTGACGGCATCCTGCTCCTTGGCAGTGCCGAGACCATCGGCGGGCTGACCGACCTCTTCGCCCCCCTCGACAAGAAGAACCACATCTTCCAGCGCGTTGACCAGAGTGCACGCGCCCACTGGCCGGATTTCCCGACCCGGGCCCCGGCCGCCCCCCCTGCTGCGGAGCTTGGCGGGCGCCCTGACTACCGGGACAGCCTGGAATACCTGACCGACCAGCTGATCCAGCAGAACTTCTCCCCTGCCGCCGTGCTGGTCAATGGCGACGGCGACATCCTGTACATCAGCGGCCGCACCGGCAAATATCTCGAGCCAGCGGCCGGCAAGGTCAACATCAACATCCACGCGATGGCGCGCGGAGGCCTGCGCGATGCCCTCACCGGGGTGATCCGCACGGCCCTGCACCAGCCCCAGCCGATCCAGCTGGAAGATATCCAGATGGATGTGGACGGACGCACCCACGCGGTGAATGTCACCGTCCAGGGCATCGACACGCCGGAAGCCCTGCGCGACCGGGTGCTGGTCGTGTTCCAGGATGTGAAGCCCCCTCCGGGGGGACGCCGGCGCCGGCGCCTGGCAACTGACCGCGAAAGCGCCCTGATGCTGGAGCTGAACCAGCTTCGGGAAGCCCTGCGCATGAACCAGGAGGAAATGCAGGCCTCCCTCGAAGAGGTCAAATCCGCCAACGAGGAGCTCCAGGTCACCAACGAGGAGCTCACCACCTCGAAGGAAGAGCTACAGTCCATGAACGAAGAGCTGCAGACCATCAATGTGGAGCTACAGTCCAAGGTGGACGACCTCACCTGGGCCAGAAACGACATGACGAACCTGCTCAACAGCACGGAGATCGCCACCGTCTTTCTTGACAACGACATGAAGCTGCGACGCTTCACCACCCACGCCACCCATCTCTTCAAGTTCATCCCCGGAGATGTCGGGCGCCCCCTGTCCGACATCGTCTCCGACCTGGACTACCCGGGCCTGCACCAAGACGCCATGGCGGTCCTGAAGACCCTGATCTTCTGCGAAAAACAGGTCAGCACCCAGGATGGGCGCTGGTACCGGGTGCGCATCATGCCCTACCGCACCCAGGACAACGTGATCGACGGCGTGGTCGTCACCTTCATCGACATCACCGACATCAAGCAGCTGGAAGCCCGGCTCAGGGCACGCGAAGGCCCCCATGTCGCCTGACAAGCCCCCCGAAGAGCGTGACGCCGGCACGCTGCGGCAGGAGGCCGAAGCGCGGCTGCGCGATCAGCCCCCCCTCACGGAGCCCGCCAACGAGGCCGATGCTCTTTACCTGCTGCACGAACTCCGCGTCCACCAGGTCGAGCTGGAGATGCAGAACGAAGAACTGCGCCGCGCACGCCAGGAGGCCGACACCGCCCTGGAAGCGCTGATTCTCATCAATACGCACCTGGAATCCCTCGTCGCGGCCCGCACCGCCGAACTGGCGACCGCCCTTAATGCGGCCGAAGCGGCAAGCCGTGCCAAGAGCAGCTTTCTCGCCAACATCAGCCACGAGATCCGGACGCCGATGAACGGCATCCTGGGCATGGCGCAACTGCTGATGCGGGAACACCCTACCCCGGCGCACGCCGAGAAGCTCAAGCGCATCGACGCAGCCGGCCAGCACCTGCTGCAGATCATCAACGACCTCCTTGATCTCTCGCGGATCGAGGCCGGCAGTCTCGAACTGGAGTCAATCGACTTCAACCTCGAGGACTTGCTCGAACGCACGGTGGCCAGCGTGACCGGCCGTGCAGCCAGCAAGGGCCTCCAGATGCTGACCGACCTGCGCGGCTTGCCCTGCCGGCTGCGGGGAGACGAGCGGCGACTGGCCCAGGCCCTGCTCAACTATCTGGGCAATGCGATCAAGTTCACCGCCGCCGGCAGCATCACCCTGGGCGCACGCGTGGAGGAGGCCAACGAGACCGGATACCTGCTCCGCTTCGAGGTTTCCGACGCCGGTATCGGCATCCCCGAGGCACAGCAGGCAGACCTCTTCGAAGCCTTTGCGCAGGCGGACAGCTCCACCACGCGCCGCTTTGGCGGCACCGGACTGGGGCTGGCCATCACCCGGCACATCGTCCAGGCCATGGGTGGCGATACTGGCGTGACCAGCCTCCCCGGCAAGGGTAGTTGTTTCTGGTTCACGGTCTGGTTCGGCAAAGGCCGTGAAGCGGGCACTGACTTGCCCGGCAAGGCCGACAGGGATGAGAGACGGCTCCGCAGCGAACATGGCGGAGCCCGGATCCTGGTGGTCGATGATGAGCCGGTCAACCTCGAAGTGGTCCGACTGCTGCTCGAGGACCTTGGCCTGCGGGTGGACACCGCGGGGAATGGCGCGGAGGCATTGCAGATGGCGGTGACCACCCCCTACGCGGTGATCCTGATGGACATGCAGATGCCGCAGCTCGACGGCCCCGCCGCGACCCGGGCACTGCGGCGGCCCCCCCACCTGCTGACCGCGCCGATCATTGCCATGACCGCCAGCGCCTTGCCGGGAGACCGCGAGAACTGCCTGTCAGCCGGCATGAGCGACTTCATCACCAAGCCCATCAGCGTCGACGCACTGTTCTGCATGCTGCTGTACTGGCTCGACTCGTCCCGCTCCCGGGAGGGCTCATCAGCCCCTTCCCC
>WBTZ01000186.1 GCA_009026175.1 Zoogloea sp.
GGATAATCCCGCCACCCCTACCCTAGGCTTCGCCATGACTCCCCGACGCACCGCCCAGTTGGCCATCACGGCCCTGCTGCTCCTCGGCTGCGCCTTCGTGCTCAGCCCCTTCTTCGCAGCCATCCTGTTCGCCGGCACGGTCTGCGTCACCACCTGGCCCCTCTACCAGAGCCTGCACCGCCGCCTGGGGCGGCGCGACGGCCTGGCGGCCATCACCATGACCCTGCTGCTCACCGCGGTGCTGCTGGTGCCGATGATCGGCCTCGCCGCCTCCCTGACCGATTCGGCCATCGACCTGGTGGATTACATCCGCAGCCTCATCGAGCAATCCGACGGCCGTCCGCCGGCGTGGCTGAAGGACATCCCGCTGGTCGGCGGCGAGATCGACGCCTACGTGCGCAAGCTCACCCACAGCCAGGCAGAGATGCGCAAGCTGGCCCTGCAGGCCGTGGAGCCGGCCCGCAAGCTCGCCCTCGGCCTGGGCGGCGTGGTGGGCCAGGGCCTCCTGCAGATCTCCCTGGTCCTGTTCATCGTGTTCTTCCTGTACCGCGACGGGGCACGCATCGAGGCCCAGCTGGAAACCGGCGCAGCCCGCCTCGGCGGCGAGCTGTGGGGGGAGCTGCTGGAGCTTGCCGGCAATACCGTCAAGGCGGTGATGATCGGCATCGTGGGCACTGCCGCGGCCCAGGCCCTCGTGGCCCTGGTCGGCTTCCTGCTGGCCGGCGTGCCCGGCGCGCTGCTGATGGCCGCCGGCGTGTTCTTCCTGTCCCTGGTGCCGGTCGGCCCACCCCTGATCTGGGGGGGCGCGGCCTTCTGGCTGTACCAGCAGGGCGAGAGCGGCTGGGCCATCTTCATGGTGCTGTGGGGCGTGCTGGCGATCAGCTCGGTGGACAACTTCCTCAAGCCCATCCTGATCAGCCGCAGCTCCAGCCTGCCCATCCTGCTGATCGCCCTGGGCGCCTTCGGTGGCGTGCTGGCCTTCGGCTTCATCGGCATCTTCCTCGGCCCCACCTTCCTGGCCCTCGGCCAGGCCCTGTTCTCCCACTGGACGGAAACCCGCCCCGGCGAGAATATCCCCGACCTTGATGAAGAGGCCTCCGAGGCCCGCCCATGATCCAGACCGACGACCTGAAGGGCGGCCAGCCCGACCCCACCGCCCGCCTCATCACTGCCCAACGGGCGAGCAACCAGGAGGAAGCCCTGGAGCGGGCCCTGCGCCCCAAGCGCCTGGACGACTATGTCGGCCAGCAGAAGATCCGCGAGCAGCTGGACATCTTCATCAGCGCCGCCCGCAAGCGCGGCGAGGCCCTCGACCACGTGCTGCTGTTCGGCCCGCCGGGCCTCGGCAAGACCACCCTGGCCCACATCGTGGCCGCCGAGATGGGGGTGAACCTGCGCCAGACCTCCGGCCCGGTGCTGGAGCGGGCCGGCGACCTGGCCGCCCTGCTGACCAACCTGGAGCCCCACGACGTCCTCTTCATCGACGAGATCCACCGCCTCAGCCCGGTGGTGGAGGAGATCCTCTATCCCGCCCTGGAAGACTTCCAGATCGACATCATGATCGGCGAAGGCCCGGCCGCCCGCTCGGTGAAGCTGGACCTGCCGCCCTTCACCCTGGTGGGCGCCACCACCCGCGCCGGCATGCTCACCAACCCCCTGCGCGACCGCTTCGGCATCGTCGCCCGGCTGGAGTTCTACACCGCCCAGGAGCTGGCCTACATCGTCAGCCGCTCGTCGCGCCTGCTCGACGTCGAGATCGACGACACCGGCGCCTTCGAAATCGCCCGTCGCGCCCGGGGCACGCCGCGCATTGCCAACCGCCTGCTGCGGCGGGTGCGCGACTATGCCGAAGTACGTGCCGACGGCCGCATCAGCGCCCCGGTGGCGGATGCGGCGCTGACCATGCTGGACGTGGATCACCTGGGCCTCGACCTGATGGATCGCAAGCTGCTGGGGGCGATGCTGGAGAAGTTCGGCGGCGGCCCGGTGGGCCTGGACAACCTGGCGGCGGCCATCGGTGAATCATCCGACACCATCGAAGACGTGCTGGAGCCCTACCTCATCCAGCAGGGCTACCTGCAGCGCACGCCGCGGGGGCGCATGGCCACGGCGTCGATCTGGCAGCACTTCGGACTGCGCGCGCCGGGGGGCACAGGCAGCGGCGGGCTGTGGGATCAGCAGGACTGATCAGAAGGCGGGAAACACTGGAAGGAACGGCAGGGGTGCCCCATGACAGGGCACCGTCTTCACACCCGGCTCAGCTGCCGGTGTGTCCTTGCACCGCGCGGGCACGGTCGGCGGTGGTCAGGAAGTCGGCCAGGTTTTCCTGGTCGAAGGGCTCGAGGCAGATGTTGATGGCCTTGGCAGTGATCGTCAGGCCGCCCTTCACGTCCCGGGCGATCCAGCCCAGCTGGATCAGGTGGCTCACCTTGCGGCGCACGGTCTCCCGCGGGATGCCGGTGGAAGAGCTGATCGAGAAGGCGTTGCAGGGGCGCAGGGGCAGCTTTTCGAAGTCCTGCTCGCCATGGCAGCGCAGCGCAGCCAGGGCCTGGTCATCGAGCCCCAGCCCGCCCACGTTGTAGAGGCCGACCTCGCCCAGCACGATGGGCAGCAGCAGATCGCCATCGAAGGCGGCATAAAGACGGACCAGCTGACGGAGGTTGTAGCGGGACAGTAGCAGGGAGGCGACCCGCTGGTCGTTGCGCGCCTGCGCCCCGGATTCATCCCCGGCAGGCGTGCCAAGGATAGCTGCGTCGGGGGAATGCGGGGTGTTCATTTCTATCTCCGTGGCAAGCTGAGATGGTTAAAAGTCACAACTTTTAACCATCTCCGTGACAACGGGAGGATACACACCTCGACAGGATTTGACGCCTGGATAAATACCCGTTTTGAGCACCCCGGCCACCCCGGGGCGCAAAAGGGCCGGCGGCCCCCACCGGAGGCCGGTAAACACGATGCGGACGGGGGCCGTCAGCTCAGATCTGGCAGGCAAGTCCCTTCAGATACTCGCCTTCCGGCACCGCCAGGCCGATCGGATGATCGGGCGCCGCCGACAGGCGGTGCAGGATGCGCGCTTCGACGCCCACGTCGGCCGCCGCCCCGGCGATGATCTTCTGGAACAACTCCTGGCCGATTCCGCCGGAGCAGGAGTAGGTCATCAGGATGCCGCCGGGATTGAGCAGGCGGAAACCCAGCAGGTTGATGTCCTTGTAGGCACGCGCCGCCCGCTCCGCGTGGGCCGCGGAAGGCGCGAACTTGGGCGGATCGAGGACGATCAGGTCGAACTTGCGCCCTTCGGCCTTGAAACCGCGCAGGGCCTGGAACACGTCGTCCTCCCGCCACTCGGCACGGCTGGCGTCGAGCTGGGGATTGTGGGCCACGTTGCGGGCCGCGGTGACCAGCGCCGGCCCCGAGGAATCGATGGAGATCACGCTCTTCACGCCACCGGCCAGGGCCTGCAGCGAGAAGCCGCCGGTGTAGCAGAAGCAGTTGAGCATGTCGCGTCCTGCGGCGAGCTGGCCGGTGAGCAGGCGGTTCTCCCGCTGGTCGAGGTAGAAGCCGGTCTTGTGGCCGCTCACCACGTCCACTTCCATGCGCACGCCGTTCTCGACGATGGTCAGCAGCTCCGGCAGTTCACCATGGGCCAGGCCCGTCACCGGCCCCAAGCCTTCGAGCTTGCGCACGTCGGAGTCCGAACGCTCGTAAACCGTGCTGCAGCCGGTAGCCTGCACCAGGCCGGCGACAATGGCGTCCCGCCACTTGTCCGCCCCGGCGCTGGTGAGCTGGACCACCACCACCGGGCCGAAGCGGTCGGCGATGACGCCGGGCAGGCCATCGGACTCCCCGTGGATCAGGCGCACCCCATCCTGGCCCGCCAGCCAGGGATGCGACGCCCGTCGCGCCACCGATGCCGCCACCGCACGCTTGATGAAGGCGTGATCGACGGACTGCTCCACATCGAAGGTCCACACCCGGGCCCGGATCTGCGACTCCGGCGACCACGCCGCCCGCGCCTGCGCCGTGCCGCCGGCATCCTTGACCAGCACCGTATCCCCCGGCCGCGCCCGCCCCTCCAGCCGATCCACCGAACCGGCAAAGATCCAGGGGTGACGACGGAGCACGGAACGTTCCTTGCCGGGTTTGAGAATCAGATCAGCCATAACGAAAACGCCAAATAAATGAGGAAACTGCCTTCCCGACTCACGCAGGCCCGAAAAGACACGAAGCCCCCGGTCCGGGAGCTCCAATAAAAAACGACCCCTCGCCGGAGGGGGTGCAGGGGGCGTAGCGAGCGCCCCGAGCTTGAAGGGAGAAGCGCAGCCGTACTAGGCGTACGGCGAGCATCGCAGCTTCGAGAGCGGGATGCGCAGTAGCCCCATGCACCCCCTCAGCCCAACTGGCGACGGAGGGCGCAGGAAACCATCTCGCCGATGCGCGTGACGTAGAGCGTGCCCATCTCCGGATAGAAACGCTCCGGGTCTTCACTGCCCATCGCCAGCAGGCCGAAGGTCTGGTCGTCCCGCTGCAGCGGCACCAGGGCCACCGAACGCAGCAGGCGGCTGGCCGGCCCGAACCAGGACATGACCTCCTTGGTCACCGGCGCGCCACAATAGGGCTGGACCAGGTCACCGGCGAAGAAGCGCACCTCCTCGCCCACCGGCAGGAATTCCGGCCCGCTGCGCGACAGCACGCTGTTCCAGACCCGGAAGGCCACATGGGGCACGGCGAAGTCCTCCTTGAGGTGCAGGTAGATGGCCTGGCGGATGGACTCGAAATCCTCCGCCTCCAGCAGGGACAGGGTCAGCCGATGAACCTTCTCACCGATCGCATCATTTTCCTCACCAAAGGACAGGAGTTCGGCGAACTTGTCTTCCAGCTGGGCGATCCGGTCACGCAGCGCGATGAGCTGCCTCTCGGTGAGGGAGATGGCCTGCCCGTTGTTGGGGTGGGTCACCGTGAGGTCGGTCAGCAGGGTCGAATTCCGGTCGAAGAAGTCGGGATTCTCCTCGAGGAAGGCAATGACGTCGGAAGGATTCATGGGGTGGGCCGCAAGGGTGAGACGTGTAACTCAGGGAAGGGTCAGCTCGCCGCTGAACACGGTGACGGCCGGGCCGGTCATCATGACCGGCGTGCCGACACCGCCCCAGGCGATGGTCAGCTCGCCACCCCGGGTCTCGACGGTGACGGGCGACACGACCAGTTCGCGCAGGATGCCGGTGACCACCGCGGCACAGGCGCCGGTACCGCAGGCCAGGGTTTCACCGGCACCGCGCTCGAACACGCGCAGCCGCACCCGGTGCGCATCGACGATCTGCAGGAAGCCGGCATTGACCCGCGCCGGAAAGCGCGGGTGGTGCTCGATCAGCGGCCCCTGCTCCGCCACCGGCGCGGTATCCACGTCAGCCACCACCTGCACGGCGTGGGGGTTGCCCATGCTCACGGCGGTGATCGCCACGCTGCTGCCGGCCACGTCCAGCGGCTGCACCCAGGCATCGGAATCGCTGACAAAGGGCACATCGGCCGGGTTGAGCACCGGCACGCCCATGTCGACGGTGACATTGCCATCGTCCTCGAGGCGCGGTGCGATGATGCCCCGCTTGGTCTCGACGCGGATCTCGCGCTTGTCGGTGAGGCCCTGGTCGAACACGAAGCGGGCAAAGCAGCGGGCACCGTTGCCGCACTGCTCCACCTCGCCACCATCGGCGTTGAAGATGCGGTAGCGGAAGTCCACCCCGGGCGTCTGCGCCGGCTCGACCACCAGCAGCTGGTCGCAACCCACGCCGAAATGGCGGTCGGCCAGGTGACGCACCTGGTCTCCGGAAAGCTGGATCTCCTGGCGCACGGCATCGATCATCACGAAGTCGTTGCCGAGGCCCTGCATCTTGGTGAAAGCGAGTTTCTTGCTCATGGGATAAGATCCATGTAATCCCGCCATACGCAGCGGTCCATCACCACGGTGATGCCGGCAGCCCGGGCGCGTTCGGCGGCGTCGAGGTTGATCACTCCGTCCTGCAGCCAGATGCGCCTGACCCCCAGGGCGATGCACTCGTCCACGATGGGCCCCACTTCGTCGGCGGCGCGGAACACATCCACCAGGTCCACCGGGAAGGGAATGTCGGAGAGGCGCGGATAGGCTTTTTCGCCCAGGACTTCAGAAACCGCCGGACGAACCGGTACGATGCGGTAGCCGAAGCCCTGCATCGCGCGGGACACCCGGTAACTCGGGCGCTCCGGGCGCGGCGACAGGCCGACGACGGCGATTGTCCGGACTTCCTGCAGCAGGCTGCGGAGCTGGTCGGGAGTGGGATTGGTAAACATGGCGGGATTCTACCGGATTGGTGGACCCCGCAAACCTTGGAGGCGGCCGATGGTCGCCGGGCCGTGAGGCCCGTCTGGAGAATGTAATGGATCGGAAAGCACGGCCCGGTGTCGTGAGAAGAGTGTTTTCGGCGGTGTGGCGGGCAATCGACCGCTTCAGGCAAGTCAGCCTCAACCTGTTGTTCCTGGCCGTGCTGGCCTTCCTGGTGGCCGGCTGGCTGGCCGCCAGGCCCACGCCGCTGCCGGCCGATGCGGCCCTGCTGATCGCCCCCAACGGGCAACTGGTGGAGCAGCGCAGCGTGCGCAACCCTCTCAGCGTGCTGCAGGGCGGTGACGGCATCCACCAGGTCTTGCTGCGTGACGTGGTGGATGCCATCCGCGCCGCGGCCGGCGACCAGCGCATCAAGGCCCTGGTCATCGAGACCGACAGCCTGGCCGGTGCCGGCCTGTCGAAACTGCAGGAGATCGCCGCCGCGGTGGCCGACTTCCGCAAGGCGGGCAAGAAGGTCTACGTCCACGGCAAGAACTTCAACCAGGTCCAGTACCACCTGGCGGCCCAGGCCGACGAGGTCTTCGTCAGCCCGGACGGCTACGTCTTCCTGTCCGGCTTTGCCCGCTACCCGACCTATTTCAAGGGCCTGTTCGACCAGGCCGGCGTGAAGATGCAGATCTTCCGGGTCGGGACCTACAAGTCCTTCGTCGAGCCCTACACCCGCAGCAACATGTCGCCGGAGGACCGGGAGGCCACCCGCGACTACCTGGACGCCGCCTGGCGCACCTACCAGGCCGACATCGCCACAGCCCGCCCCAAGGCCGCCGCCGGCCTCGCCCGCTATGTGAGCGAGGCCCCGACGCTGCTGGCCGAGGCCGGTGGCGATACCGCCCTGATGGCCCTCAAGGCCGGCCTGGTGGATGGCCTCAAGAGCGCCGACGAATGGCGCGACTTCCTGAAGGAACGGGTTGGCGCCAGCGACGACGCCCGCGGCTACAAGCACGTGGACATGGCCACCTACGTCTCGCGGGTCCGCGACGAGGCCCCCCAGGCCAGCGACCACGTCGGCATCATCGTGGCCCAGGGTGCCATCGTGGACGGCGAGCAACCGTCCGGCGTGGTGGGCGGTGACACCGTGGCCGGCCTGATCCGCCAGGCCCGCGAGGACAAGGCCATCAAGGCCGTGGTGCTGCGTGTGGACAGCCCCGGGGGCAGCGCCACCGCCTCGGAGGTCATCCGCCGCGAGCTGGAACTGACCCGCAAGGCCGGCAAGCCGGTGATCGTCTCGATGGGCTCGGTGGCCGCCTCGGGCGGCTACTGGATCAGCATGGCAGCCGACGAGGTGTGGGCCGGCCCGGCCACCCTCACCGGCTCCATCGGCATCTTTGCCATGGTGCCTGACCTCTCCGGCCCGATGGGCAAGCTGGGCCTGGCAGTGGACGGTGTCGGCACCTCGGCCCTGGCCAGCGGCCTGGACCCGCGCCGTCCGCTGGATCCGCAGGTAGCCAGCGTGCTGCAGCAGAGCATCGAGTTCGGTTACAAGCGCTTCATCGAGCTGGTGGGCAAGAACCGCCGGATGGACGTGACCGCCGTGGACCAGGTCGCCCAGGGCCGCGTCTGGCTGGGCAGCCAGGCCAAGGAAAAGGGGCTGGTGGACAAGCTCGGCGGCCTCGACCAAGCCATCAAGGCAGCCGCAACCCGGGCCGGCCTCAAGGACTACGACGTGAGCTACGTGGAGAAGCCCCTGTCACCCCGCGACCAGTTGCTGGCCAAGCTGCTCGACAACGGCGAGGACACCGAGGGCGCCAAGGCCCGCCTGTCCCCGATGGAGGCCACCCTGGCCCGCATCCGCAACGAGCTGGCCGGGCTGGCCCTGTGGAACGACCCGGGCGCCACCTATCTGCACTGCCTGTGCGAGGCGCCCTGAAAGCAGGAGCTGAAGGGGCGTGCAGGGGCGGCTTCAGCCGCCCGCAGGTGCCTGATCGGAGTCCGAGGGCGGATGAATCCGCCCCTACAAATGAAAAAGGCCGGGAACCCCCGGCCTTTTTCGTTCACCCGGCAATCGGGCTCACCAGCGCTTGATCACCCACTTGGGCACGCGGATGCCCGAATCCTGGGCGTCGCGGCGGGTGAAGTCGCCGTTGCCGACATCATCGTAGAGGTAATAGGGCACGCCGCCGGGCGGGGTGACCTTGACCATGTAGAGCTGGCCATTGACCCGGAACTCCTCGACCGTGTCCTCGCCCTTCCTGGTGATGGTGACCTGCGGCTCGACAGCCTGGTCGAGCTCCATGCCGGGC
>WBTZ01000187.1 GCA_009026175.1 Zoogloea sp.
GGGGAAGGAATGGGCGGCGTCATAGACGCGCGCTTCGATGTCGGTGGGCTGCCAGGCGTTGGCCGGGTCGATGTCGTCGGCACAGGACGAGACCGCCACCACCAGGTCTTTCAGGGCCCTGAGCAGCACGTAGTCGCCGGGCTTCGACCAGGGTTCGGCGAAGCCCAGGCTGCCGCAGGGCTGGATGAAGGTGTTGTAGAAGAAGTTGATGGCCGGCCAGCCGGCCCGCGGGCGGATGCCGAAGCCCGCCACCGCCGCGTTGAAGTTGTCGCTGCAGTTGGCGTGGCCCGGAAAGCCGGCGTCTTCGTAGTACTTGGCGGTGCACGCCAGGGCGAAGGCGTCGTGGCGGCCGACGGTGTCCTGCACGGTCTCGAGCAGCGGCTGCATGCGCGCATCGAAGTACTTGGCGTGCAGGCCCGGCCGGGGATAGGCGGCCCCCGCCAGGGTGCGCGTCACGGTGGGGTCGAGGCCCCACTCCTCGCCGGCCTCGAGGGCCGCCGCGTCGAAGGCCAGCAGGTCGGAACACTGCCGGCCGTCCACGTCGATCACCTGGATGTACTGGCCGGCCTTGACCCGGAAGGCGCGGGCCGTGGCTGCCGCCACGCGGACCACCTCCAGGGGTTCGGGAAAGGCCTGCACGAAGCGGGGCCCGGCCTCGCTGGCGAGCAGGAAGGGGTCTCCCTCCAGCGCCTCGCCGGGGGGCTGCACAATGTCGTTCACGCGCAGACCTCCCTTTCGGCCAGCCGGCGATAGCCGCCGGCGCAGAAGACCAGGGGCTCCCCGTCACGGAAGCGCAGGCGGGCCACCTCGGCCACGAAGATGGTGTGATCGCCGCCGGGATACTGGGCGTAGGGCCGGCATTCGAAGGTGGCCAGGGCCCCTTCCAACAAGGGCGCGCCGTGCTCGGCCGCGCCGTAGGTGAGGTCGGCCCACTTGTCGGCGCCGCCCCGGGCGAAGCGGTTGGAAAGATCCTCCTGCCCGTCACCGAGGATGTGGATGGCGATCGGCCCGCCGGCGGCGAAGGATTCACAGCAGGCCATGTTCTTGGCCAGGCTGAAGAGCACCAGCGGCGGGTCGAGGGACACGGAGTTGAAGGAACTCACCGTGGCGCCCACCGGCCGGCCGGCCTCGTCCCAGGTGGTGACCACCGTGACCCCGGTGGGAAAGAGGCCGAGGACCCGGCGGAACAGGCGGCCGTCGAAGGGCGCGGCATGAAGAGTGGTGGTGGGCATGGTGGCCTCCGGAGTGTCTCGGCGTGCGCAGGCGCCGGGGCCCCATGGCACCGGCGCGGCTGCGCGGCGTACTTACTTGGCTTCGGCGAGGAGCTGGGTGGCGAAAGCGGCCTTCTCGTCCTTGCTCATCTTCTTCAGCTCGTTGTTGAGGACGCGCTGATTGACCGCCTGGTTCCAATAGTCGAGCACTTCGAAGCCGAGCAGCGCGGCCTTGCCGACGAACTGGCGCAGCACTTCGTTGGTGGGGCCCATCACCCAGCCGGCCTTGCCGTCGCGCAGCAGGCGCTCGATGCCCAGGGCCGGCTTGTAGCCGGTGCCGCCGCAGGCGTGGAGCATCTTGTCCACCACGAAGGTGACGTTCTTGGAGGAGAAGAACTTGACCTGCCACAGCCAGTTGAGGATGCCGGTACGCGGCAGGTGGGAGATCTCCTTGTGGGCGGACCAGTCGCAGTTGTTGGTCAGGTCGTCGAGGGCCTTGGCGGCCAGGTACACATAGCTGCGGCTGGCGTTGGTGTCGATCAGGCACTCACCCACGTAGTCCTGGATGGTCGGGTAGTCGGCCACGCGCATGCCCACGTCGTTGTGCACCTTGCGGGTGGTGTGGTTCTTGGTGATGTCCATGGCGGCCAGGCAGATGCCGTTCCAGCAGGCCGAGGAGCACACCAGGAAGAAGGGGTCGACCACCTCGTCGTTGGACTTGGCGCCGTCGCCCACCGGGCCGACCAGGGCGTCCGGGGCGATCTCGACGCCGTCCACCGAGATCGGGCCGGACTGGTTGCCGCGCATGCCGAGGCCGTCCCAGTTGGCGGGGTCGGCCTTGATCTGGTCCTTGGTCACCAGGAAGCAGGACAGGTCGGAGTAGTCACCGCCGAAGTCCGGCGAGGTGGTCTGGATGATGTACCAGTCGGCAAAGCCGCCGGAGGTGGTCCACGAAGCCTTCTTGAAGACCTTCCAGCCGCCGTCGGTGCGCTCGGCGCGGGACGACATGGGATACCAGAAGTGGGAGCCGGTCTCCGGGTCGGAGTAGGACAGGGTGCCGATCAGCACGTCCTTGTCCACCCGGCGCAGGATGTCCTTGAGGCGCTCGTTGTCGTGGTGGCGCAGCAGGGCCGCGGCGCAGGCGCCCAGGTGCATGGTGTAGCACATGGCGGTGGACGGGCAGCCGTAGCGGGCGATGGTTTCCACCACCATGGCGGCGCACAGGTGGCTCTCACCGCGGCCGCCCAGCTCCTTCGGCACGGTCAGGCTCATCAGGCCCATGGCGGCCAGGGCTTCGAAGTTCTTGCGCGGATACACGTAGCCCTTGTCGCTCTCGATCGCGTTGGGGCGCAGGGTGGTCTCGCACAGGGCGATCAGGTCGGCCTGCAGGGCCTTCTGCTCGGCGCTGAGCATCCACTGGGGGCTCCATTCGGAGCCGATACCGACGGGGGTCATCTGGGTGTTTGCGTTCATGGTGATTTCCTTTGCGTGAGTGTTTGAAAAGACGGGTTCGTGTTTGGGGCTGCAGGGGCTTGCAGGAGCGGCCTCAGCCGCCCATCGAGCGTTGAATCATCGGCATGCCGTAGATCGGAGTCCGCGGGCGACTGAAGTCGCCCCTACAGGTCATGTGCGGTCAGCGGGGTGCCAGCGTGGTGACACCCGATTCGGTGCCAACCGGCAATTCGGCACCGTCGTCGTGCTGGGCCAGCCACTCGAGGGCGGCCGGCAGGTAACGGGTCAGGCCCTTGTATTCGACGAGCTCGCGGGGCAGCGAGGAGAGCACCCGGTGCAGGCGGGCACCCCACTTGGGAACCCGGGCCAGGTCGTCGAGGGAGGCCAGGTAGCAGCGGATCGGGAAGAGGATCGCGTTGCTGCGGGGCAGCCGCCACAGGGTCTGCAGTTCGACCCGCAGGTGCACCTTCTGGCCGGCGTTGTCCGGGGTCACGCTGGCCCGGTCGGTCCCCCACTCGGGGAAGTTCTCGGGCGAGGTGTCCAGCCGCGGGTTGATCGTCATGGTCCAGTTGAGGCGGCGCACCGGCTGGCCCAGGCGCAGCATCAGCAGGTACTTGAGGGCCCGCTCGAAGACGCCGGTCTGGTGGGCCAGGGGCACCGGGCCGTGCCACTCCATGAAGCTCATGCCGACGTCGAACTCGAGGGACCAGTCGGCCTGGGAGGTGACCATGCCGGCGTCCATGTAGAGGTTGTTGTCGCGCTGGTCGCAGATGGCGAAGTCGCCCTGGGCCTGGCGGGTGATGTACTCGAAGGGCTCGCAGGGCAGGGTCGCCGGATCGCCGAAAATGAAGCTCTGCTCGAGCCCCAGCGGGCGGTTGGTCCAGGTCCAGCGGCTGCCGAAGTCATCCCCTTCCTTGACCAGGGAGAACAGCGCCGGGTAGTCCGCCGACAGGCTCTCCATCAGCAGCTCCAGGGTGTCCCACTGGGCCAGCATCATGTGCGGCAGCACCTGGCAGCGGCCCGGATCGCGCTCCAGGGTGATGGCCTTGTCGCGGCATTCGGCGATGTAGTGCTCATCCACATCGAAGGGCCGCATGAACACGTCGCTCGGGCCGCTGCGCACATGGGGCTCGATGTTGACGCTGTACATGTAGCGGTCTTCCGGGAAGGGGAAGGGGAAACGCAGCACCGCGGCATCGCTGTTGCGGTAGGTGTAGTCGCCGCGGAAGGTCTCTTCGGGTTTGAAAGCGATGGTCATGACAGGCTCCAGTTTGTTTGTTCGTTGTAGGGGCGGCTTCAGCCGCCCATGCGGACGTTGTGATCCGCTCCTGCGGGCGGCTGAAGCCGCCCCTACACGTTCTCTACACGTTCTCTACATGTCCGATCACAGGTCCAGCACCAGCCGGCCGGCCCGGGCCCGGGACACGCAGGGCATGATCAGCAGCCCGGCGGCCCGCTCTTCGGCGGACAGGAAGTGGTCGCGGTGCTCGGCTTCGCCTTCCAGCAGGGGCGTCGCGCAGACGCCGCAGGCGCCGCCCCGGCACAGGCACGGCGCGTTCACGCCGGCCCGTTCGATGGCATCGAGCAGGCTCTCGTCCTCGCCCACCTCCACCTCGACACCGGACCGGGCCAGGAAGGCGCGGAAGGCCTCGCCGCCGGACAGGGCCGAGCCGAAGTGCTCGCAATGGACGTGGGTGTCGGGCCAGCCGGCGGCCGCGGCGGCGGCCAGCACCTCCTCGTTCATGGCGGCCGGGCCGCACAGGTACAGATGGGTGCCGGCGGGCTGGGCGGCCAGCAGGGCCGGGATGTCGAGGCGGTGGCCGTCCGCATCCCAGTACCAGGACACCCCGGGCCGGCCCGCCAGCCAGGGGTCGAAGACCTGCTGCTCGGACTCCCGGCAGCACACGTGCAGGGCGTGTTCGACGCCGCTGAAGGCGAACTCGGCGAGGTAGGACAGGAAGGGCGTGATGCCGATGCCGCCGGCAATCATCAGCTGGCGGCGCGCGGTGCGCACCGGGGCGAACAGGTTGCCGGGCCAGCCGGCTTCCAGCACCTCGCCCACCTGCAGGCACTCGTGGATGTAGGCCGAGCCGCCGCGGGAGGTGGGCACCCGCCGCACGATGATCTCCCAGGCGTCGCGGGCCCCCGGCCGGCTGACCAGGGAATAGGCATTGCGGTAAGTGCGGGCGGCGCCGGCCAGGGCCAGCTGCACGTGGGCACCGGCCGCGGCCGGCGGCAGCTTGCCGCCATCCGCCGCCACCAGGCGCACATGGCGCAGGCCGGGGGCGATGTCGGCCAGGGCCGCCACCTTGAGCTTGAGGGTTTCGCCGGTCATGCGAAGACCTCCTCGATGGCCGGGATCTCGCCCGGCGCCTCGGCATCCACCATCACGCCCATGAAGGCGCCGAGGCGGCGCGAGAAGTGGTCGCGCACCAGCAGGTGACGGCCACAGCCGCCACAGGCCACGATGCTGGTGGTCACGCCCTCGGTCATGCCGTGGCAGTGGGTGCACCACACCCGGCGGCGCAGGCTGCCCGCGTGGTAGAGCTGCACCTGCTTCTCGCCGAAGCCGATCACCGCCGCGGCGGTGGCCACCGACCACAGGAAGGGCTCGGTGCCCTGCACGTAGAGGCGGTCGCCCACCCCGTAGCCGCGGCTGGCGCAGGCCAGGGCGTCCACCACGTCGGCGGCGCTCTCCAGCTGCCACAGCTTGCCCAGCCCGCCCAGCGGGGCAGCGGCCCCCGCCAGCCAGGTGTGCAGCCGGGCCTGCACCGGGGCAAACACCCCCGCCAGCTCTTCCAGGCGACCGGCGGCGAGGGTCTCGCCCTCCACCACCAGCAGGTGGCGGCCGCCCGCCAGATCCGGCACCAGGGGCTGGTACACCGGACGGCTCTTGATGTCGGAATGCATCATCGCGGCGCTCCTCACAGCACGGCCAGGGAGTGGGCGATGTAGATCACCGCCGCGCCGCCCACCAGGGTGACGTAGGGCAGGATGCCGGCACGGGTGCCCACGCCCTCCTCGCTGCCCAGGTGCATGTCTTCCTGCATCGCCGCCGGAAACTGGCCCTTGTCGACGATGTAGTGGCGGTAAAAGAACACCGGCAGGATCATCGCCGCCGCCAGCAGGCCGGTGGCCAGGGTGCCGGCGCCCCAGATGTCGGCGCCCATCCCCATCAGGCCCAGATTGACGAAGGCCAGCACGGTGCCGATGGCGATCAGCCAGCCCGGCGCCTTGAACGGACGGGGCCAGCCCGGGCGGTCGATGCGGTGGATCCAGGCGGCGTTGAGGTTGAGGAAGTTGAAGAGGATGTAGCAGACGTTGGAGATGGCCAGCACGAAGACGTAGTCGGACATCAGCAGCAGCAGCAGGTTGAAGCCCAGGTCGGTCCACATCGCCGGGGTCGGCGCGCCGTTGGCATTCACATGGGACAGGTACTTGGGCAGCCAGCCATCCACCGAGGCCTGGTACAGGGTGCGGGACGAGCCGGCCATCGAGGTCATGATCGACAGCACCAGGGCCAGCACCAGCATGGCCATCAGCACGTGCTCGACCAGCGCGCCGCCGCCCAGCATGTGGGCCATGGCGTGGGCCACGCCCATGCCGCTGTAGATGTCCGGCGACAGGATGCCGTCGTACACCGCCGGGGTGACCACCACGCCGGCCGCGTCCTTGACCTCCGGGGTGACCAGCTGGCCGAGGCCGATGGAACCCTGGAAGGCCAGCGGCACCACGGTGAACACGAAGATGCACAGCAGGCCGGAGTACAGGATGGCCTTGAAGGTGTCGGTGCGCGGATTGCGGAACTCGCGGGTGTAACACACCGCCGTCTCGAAACCGTAGGTGGACCAGGCCGCCATGAACAGGCCGCCGGCGATCAGGGTGAAGCCCGCCATGTCCCAGCTGCCGTCGATCACCGCGCCGCCCGCGTCCTTGGCCAGCGGGAAGAGGGGCGCCAGGTTGGCCGCCGGCACATCGCCGGAGACCAGCGGCCACAGGCCGATCAGCATCAGCGGCGCCAGCGCGGCAACCCCCAGCACCATCTGCATGCGTGCCGCCTGCAGGATGCCCCGGTGCTGGATCGCAAAGGCCGCCAGCAGCACCGCCGCGCCCAGCACGAAGGTGGCGTTGATGCGCAGCGACAGCCCGGCCTTGATCCCGGAGAGGTCCAGCAGGGTGATCTGCCAGGTGTTGATGGCCGCGTCCGGCGCAAACAGGATGGACAGGATGTAGCCCGCCGCCAGCCCGGAGCCGATGGCCAGCACCGGCGACCAGGCCAGCCAGTTACACCACACCGACAGGGGCGCCAGCATCTTGCTGTAGCGCACCCAGGCCACCGCCCCATACACCGACGCCCCCCCCGACTTGTGGGGGAACAGGCCGGCGATCTCCGCATAGGAGAAGGACTGCAGGAAGCCGAAGGCAATGGAAATGATCCACACCGCCCAGGACGGCTTGCCCACCGTCGCGGCAATGGACCCAATGGAAAAGAGCACCAGGGCCGGAACCCCGCTGGCCACCCAGAAGGCGCCCGCCCAACCGATCTTGCGATGGAGCGTCGCGCTTCCACCGCCCCCGACGCCGCTTACGGCATCCACTGTCGTCGTGTTCATCTGCGTTCTCCTCGAGTCGAAAAAACCACACCGCTGACTGCGATATAGGTCGCACTGTCCGCCGGGGGGCATTTGCGAACAATTCGACTTTGGGAGTAGGTCCGAGGGGGAATTGAGGGAGTACGCGCGGGGGCGTGAAATGGCCCCATCCCAACACAGACAGAGGCAAACGATGAAAAGCGCACTTAGGAATGCAGCCCGCCGGCCGGGCGCGAGGCCGGCCCTGGGCCTGGCCCTCGGCCTGGCCGCCACCACCTTCGCCTGCTCCGTGATGGCCGAGGAGGCCGCCCCCGCCGCCGCGCCGGAGCTCACCTCCAACGTCGGCGTGGTGTCGGAATACGTCTTCCGCGGCATCCGCCAGACCTGGGGCAACCCGGCCCTGCAGGGCGGCTTCGACTACGCCCACGCATCGGGCTTCTACGTCGGCACCTGGCTGTCCAACACCAGCGCCAACCTGTACGCCAACGCCAACGTCGAGATCGACATCTACGGCGGCTACCGCGGCGCGGTGGGCGACTTTGCCTACGACGTGGGCGTCCTGCAGTTCGTCTTCCCGAAGGCCAACTACGACAAGATCACCCCCGCCGGCAGCTACGCCAGCAAGACCTACGACACCACCGAGCTCTACCTCTCCGGCACCTGGCAGTGGCTCAACGTCAAGTACTCCCGCGCCATCACCGACGTGGGCTACTTCGGCTTCACCAGCAACAACGCCGGCTTCGGCGCCTTCCCCAACAAGCCCAACGCCGGCGTCACCGGCAAGGACACCAACGGCTCCTGGTACATCGAGGCCAACATCGCCTACGAATTCCTGCCCACCTGGACCGCCACCCTCCACGCCGGCCGCCAGACCATCGCCCACTCCAAGGGCCTGGACTACAGCGACTACAAGGTCGGCATCAGCAAGGCCCTGCCCGGCAGCTGGACCCTCGGCCTGGCCTACACCACCACCGCCGGCGCCGACTACTGGAAGAACTACCCCAGCCTGGCCGGCAACGGCACCACCAAGGACATGAACGCGAGCACCTGGATCGCGTCGGTCAACCGGACTTTCTGAAGGGCTTTCCGAGCCCGGCGCAGCACCGAGTTTCTCCCCGCAAGGTTGGCACCTGCGGCGGCCCCCGGAAACGGGGGCCGTTTTCATTTGTACGGACGACGCCCTCCCGTGTAGGGGCGACTTCAGTCGCCCGCGGACGTGGTTCAGGGATAAGCCAGAGCGAGCACACGGCGCGCAGGGCGACTGAAGTCACCCCTGCATCCGGCGCAAAGAAAGGAGC
>WBTZ01000188.1 GCA_009026175.1 Zoogloea sp.
GTACTTCGGCACCGTTTGCGGCGGGGCGGGTGGGGGATGGCCTGATCGATGTGCATCACCACCACATCCCGCCGTTTTACCTGGAGGAGTACCGGGACCGGATTGCGGGGGCAAGGGGAGGAAAGATAAGCCCGGCGTGGCTCAGTTGGTCGCCGGAGAAGGCCATCGGGGCGATGGACGCGAGCAATGTGTCGACGGCCGTCCTCTCTCTCACGACGCCCGGGCTGTGGTTTGGCGATCCTGTCGCTGCGGCCCGCACGGCGCGACAGGTCAATGAATACGCGGCTGGGCTTGGGCGCCGCTTCCCGGGGCGCTTCGGGCTGTTTGCCGCGTTGCCGCTGCCTGATCAGGAGGCAAGCCTGAGGGAGATCGAGTATTCGCTCGATGTGCTGAAGGCGGATGGCATTGGTTTGCTGACCAGCTATGGAGACAAGTGGCTTGGCAATCCCGATTACGACGCCGTGTTTGCTGAGCTCAACCGTCGCGCTGCGGTGGTCTTTGTCCACCCGACGGCGCCGCTATGCTGCCGCAACCTGCTTCCGGACGTGGTGCCGGTGGTGGCCGAGATTCCGCAGGATACGGCCCGCGCGATCACCAACATGCTTTTTACAGGCACCTTTGTCCGCTATCGCAACATCCGTTTCATCTTTACCCATGCCGGCGGCAATACGCCGATGATCATTGGACGGATGCGGCAGTACGGCCCGGCAAATCTTGCGGCGTTGGCACCGCTGGGGATCGAGGGGGAGTTGCGGCGGCATTATTTCGATCTGGCGGGCACCGCCAACAAGCCGGCCGTGGCGGCGATCACGAGCATTGTGCCGGTGTCGCAGATCCTGATGGGAAGCGACAATCCTTTCGTGCCGCTGGCGGAGACGGCGCACGACCTGACGACGCTGGGGCTGGGCCCGGCAGACCTCCGCGCCATTCGGCGGGACAACGCCTTGTCCTTGTTGCCGGGTTTGGCGAGCAGATGAGGCGCCGCTCCGCGGTGAGCCGGTTTGATCGAACCCGGGGTGGGTGAGGCAGGCGCTTCAGGCTTCGCCCCGGCGTTCTGCCTCTGCGCCGTGGATGAATACGGTGTAGGTGTCTGCCGGGCGTAGCCCACCGGCCTGGTCGAGGGCGTGGCCGATGGCGCCGCGGTGGTAGGTGCCGTGGTTGATGAGGTGGAAGAGGATCTCTTCGCGGCTCAGGCTGCCGGCCTGGCCGTCCAGGAAGCGGAAGCGGAGCATCTCGCCCAGGTTCTCCGGGCTCAGGGAGGCGGCGTAGGCCTGCAGCCAGTGGTTGGAGGCGATCAGCCGGTCGCGTAATTCGTGCAGCGGGGGGACGGCGTCGGAGTTGGTGCTGGCGTGGGGTTCCGGCTGGGCGAGGAGGCGGGCGCGGAAGACTTCTTCGACGCGCACCATGTGGTTGAACTGCTGGCGGATGAAGGCGTCCTGCTGCAGAAAGCGGCTTGTGTCGAGGCGCGCGGTTGCGTCGAGGCTGCGGGCGTCGGCCCAGGCTTTATAGCGGAGTGCGTTGATCAACAGCATGGTGGGGGCGGGGGACTGCGGCGTAGCGCCGCTGGACATGTTGAAGACGGATGGCATCAGGCTGGTGTCCGGCTATGAGGATGTGTGATGGGTTCCATGTGCGTCCAGGATCCCGGTCAGTTCCGTTTGCAGTCGTCTGATATCTTCCAGCAATCTGAAGGCGCCCTGGATGTCCGGGGCGGGCTGACGCATCAAGTGATTCAGGCGGGTCGCCGTGTCGAAGAGTGTCACCAGCCCGAGGTTTCCCGCCACCCCTTTGAGAGCATGGCTGATTTTTTCGGCTGCCTGCGTGTCTCCCGCGTTCAGGCTGTCCTGTATCTGCGCGATGGTGTCCGGGGTGTCCCGACACAGCCTGGAGAGCAGGTCGATATATTTTTCGGTGTTGTTGCGCAGGATCCGCAGACCCCTGCCCAGATCGATGCCCGGTGTTTCGGCAAGATGTGTCAGCAGCAGATCCTTCTTGGGCAGGGCGGCCGGCTTGCTTGGCTGGGCGATATGAGTCGGTGCCGGGTGGACATTGTCCAGCCATTTGTTGAGCGCCGAATAAAGCAGGTCTGGCTCGACGGGCTTGGCGACGAAGTCGTTCATCCCTGCGTCCAGGCAGGCCGCGCGATCGTCGGCAAAGGCATTTGCCGTCATTGCAATGATGGGTTTGGTGGCCCAGCCGGGCAAGCTCCTGATGCGACGGCAGGCTTCAAGGCCATCCATTTCCGGCATCTGCATGTCCATCAGGATAATGTCATGGTCGCCAGCGCGGGCCTTCTCTACCGCGAGACGCCCGTTTTCTGCAACATCAACCCATAATCCGGCGTCGTGCAGCAGTTCCAGTGCAACTTCGGCATTGATGGCATTATCTTCGGCAAGCAGGATGCGGGCGCCGGAGTGCTGTTCCCTGAGACGGCATTCGGACGATGAGGCGCGTTCCGTGAATGTTCTGATCCCCTGGCCCCGCTGAATCCGGGCGGTGAACCAGAATGTGCTGCCTTCTCCCGGGCTGCTGTCACAGCCGACACTTCCCCCCATCAGTTCAGCCAGGCGCTTCGAAATGGCGAGCCCCAGGCCTGTCCCGCCAAACTTGCGTGTGGTGCTTGAGTCTGCTTGCTCGAACTCCTTGAACAGCTTTTCCCTGGCCTCGGGAGCAATGCCGATCCCCGTGTCTTGAACAGAAAACTTGACTAGAAGATGCCCCGCATCCTCCTGGAGCAGTTCTGAATGAAGGCTGATTTCCCCCTTCTGGGTGAATTTCACGGCATTGCCGGCAAAATTGAGCAAGGCCTGCCGGATACGCAGCAGATCCCCTCTCAGCCAAACGGGAACGTGGTCCTTGTCAATTCTTACGGCCAGCCCCTTCTGTTCTGCCGACTCCCCGATCACCGAAGCGATCTGGTCAAGAACCTGTTCCAGGGCGAAGTCGTATTCTTCCAGCGTGAGCTTGCCGGCCTCGATCTTGGAAAGGTCCAGGATGTCGTTGATCAGCGCAAGAAGATGCTTCCCCGCTGCATCGACCTTGGCTAGACGAACAGCCTGCTGCTCACTCGGATTGTCCTTTCGAAGCAAATGGACGAGGCCTGTGATGGCGTTCAAGGGGGTCCGGATTTCGTGGCTCATGTTGGCCAGGAACGCGCTCTTGGCATGGTTGGCACACTCCGCCTGCTCCTTGGCCTGAGAAAGTTCTGCCGTCCGCTCCTCCACTCGTACGTTGAGTTGCGTATTCAGGGTCGCAAGCTCGGCGGCGCTCTTTTCTGCCCTGGCCACGGCATCTGCCAGTGATTCCGCCTGGTGCTTGAGCAGAAGCTCCCGCTGCCTTGCGGCGACGATCAAGGTATTGAATTCGCCCACCAGTTCATCGATCTCGTCATTGCACACTGCAGGAAGGGCTTCGGGGGCCTGATCGGTGCCCTTGTCCAGCTGGACCAGATGCCTGGTGGCTTCAATGATGGGAGAGAGTCTTCTCCGCAGCAGATGCGCCGTGATGCCCCAGGTCAGGAGGCCGGCAAGTATTGATAGCATTGCTGTGGCCAGCAGCATGTTGCGCTGCATTGCATGCAGCGAGGCAAAGGCTCGGCGGGTAGGCTGCATGACCACAATGAACCAGTCGGCGATGGCAATGCTCGCGCTTGCTGCAAGGTCTTCCGTGCCTCTGGCATTGACCGTGACACCGTAGCCTTCGGCGCCTTGCATGAAACGGTCGAGCTGTTTGTTGATGCCCGCATCGGGGACGGGAACCATCACCCGGCTCCGGTCGGTGGCTGTGACGCAAACCTTGTCGCGGCGTGATATCAGGACGAAGCCGCCATCCGTTCCAATGCCTCTCTGAACGGTGCTGTCGATGATATTGGGCTTGCTGAGATCGATGACTCCCGCCACTGCGCCGACAATGGCGCCGGTCTTGTCCTTGATGGGAACTGCGAATCCTATCACCGGAATGTTGACTACTCTCCCCATTGTGGGCTTTCCAATGCCCCGGCGTCCGTCTTTCAGCGCTGCCTCGATGTAGTCCCTGTCGGCATAACTGGTTTCCGTCAATTTTTGCAGGTAGGGAAAGACGGCGATCGGAATGCCGGGGCGGCCGGTGATGTATACCCCGCCGTTGAATAGATCATGGAGCAATGGCTGCTTTTCCAGCCATGCCTGAAGTTCTGCAGGCCTTGCCAGCATCTCGGGCGAGGTCTGCGCAGCGGTGTTCTCCAACGCGACGAACTGCCGGGTGATCGCTTCGCTTATCAACTCCGCCGCGATTTGCGCAGTGGCAAGCTGCTGCTCTCCAATCAGCTTCTCCGAGTCCTGGCGAACGAGCTGATAGCCATATAGAAAGAGCGACCAGAGCGTGATCAGGCAAATTCCAAAGATCGCAATGGAGAGCCTTGCCTTTAGGGACTGCAACTTCCACATGATTGTCTCCCGACGGAGCGCGCTCGTCGTCTTGTTGCTTCCAGTTCCAGCTTTCGGGTTCGAGTCAAAGTATCCCCCAAAAGACACTGCCCCTGAGACGAATTCTTGATGGGTGCGAGGCGACTCAATCTACGGGCAGGTCGATGTTGTGTGTGGTGTCGTCACCTTCGTCTGGCAGGGGGCGATGATCCTGTCCCCAGCGGTGTGCAAGGCGTGCCAGGTCAATGCGCAGGCGGCGTATGCGGGGGCACTCACCCTAATTGTGCGGGGGCCGCAGATCCTGACGGGGAGCCTGGGATACACTCGCGGCTGCGCCTGATTGGGGCGGGAATCGGAATTTCTTCAGTGATTAATACGTTCAGATTTTTATTCCTGATTGTCATTCTGCTGGCGGGTGGCCAGGTGCTGGCCCAATGTGTGAGCCTGACCACTACGGGGGCCGCCTATACCCAGAACTTCGACACCCTCTCGAATACGGCGGGTTCGACCACGAACAATCTCACCATCCCCGGCTGGTTCATGACCGAGTCCGGCGGTGGCGCACGCGATAACGAACAGTACGCCGTGGATACCGGTGCATCGACGACCGGGGATACCTACAGCTATGGTGCAGCAGGCAGCACCGAGCGCGCGCTTGGCCTTTTCCGGACGGGCACGCTGATTCCCCTGGTCGGGGCCTGTTTCACCAACAATACCGGCGCGACCGTTTCCAGCCTGGACATCAGTTATACGGGCGAAGAATGGCGTCTGGGCACGGCGGGGCGGACTGACCAGATCAATTTCGAATACAGCACCAGTGCCACGGATCTGAGCACCGGCGTCTGGACGGCGGTGTCGGCGCTGAATTTCGTGACGCCTGACGTGGTAACGGTGGGAGCCAAGAACGGAAATACAGCGTCTGATCGTACGGCGCTCTCGTCTACTATTTCTTCATTGAGCATCGCCAATGGCGCGACCTTCTGGATCCGCTGGACGGATAGCGATGCCACCGGGGCGGATGATGGCCTTGCGGTGGATGACTTTGCATTGACGCCGAATAGCGCGCCGGTTCCGCCCAATCTTTCGATCAATGATGTTTCTCTGCTCGAGGGGCACTCCGGAACGACCACCTTCACGTTTACTGTCAGCCTCTCCACGCCGGCGGGTGCCGGTGGCGTGACTTTCGATATTGCAACTGCCGATGGAGCGGCGGTGAGCAGCAGTGGCGATTACACGGCCCGCAGCCTGACTTCGCAGACCATTCCGGCGGGTAGTTCGACCTACACGTTCAGTGTCAGCGTGGCGGGCGATACGGCGGTCGAAGTGAACGAGACTTTCTTTGTGAATGTGACCAACGTGACCGGTGCTGTCGTGACCGATGGGCAGGGGCAGGGGACGATCGTCAATGACGATATCGAGGCGGACCTGAGCATCACCAAGACCGACGGTGTGACGACGGTGATGCCGGGGGCTTCGGTCACCTACACCATCATCGCCAGCAACGCAGGCCCCGGCAACGCGCCGGGAACCGTGGTGGCCGACACTTTCCCCGCGACCTTCACGGGCTCCTGGACCTGCGTCGGTGCTGGAGGTGGCTCCTGTACGGCGTCGGGCAGCGGCAGCATCAGTGATACGGTGAACCTGCCGGCCGGGGCGAGCGTCACCTACACCGTTTCGGGGACGGTCGGCGCGGGTGCCACGGGAACGCTGTCGAACACTGCCACGGTAGCGGCTGGTGTCGGCGTGACTGACCCCATTCCCGGTAACAACTCCGCCACCGATACCGATACGCTGGTGCAGCAGGCCGACCTGAGCATTACCAAGACAGATGGTGTCGCTACGGCCAGCCCGGGTGGTTCGGTCACTTACACCATCACCGCCAGCAATGCGGGGCCCGGCAATGCACCCGGCAGCACGGTGGCCGATACCTTCCCGGCGATTCTGACGGGCAGCTGGACCTGCGTCGGCGCAGGTGGCGGGACGTGTACGGCGGCCGGCAGCGGCAGCATCCACGATACGGTCAATCTGCCTGCCGGAGGGAGCGTGACCTACACCGTGTCGGCCACGATCGGCGCGGGTGCAACCGGGACCTTGTCCAACACGGCCACGGTGTCGGTTTCTGGCGGGGTGACGGATCCCAACCCCGCCAACAACTCCGCCACCGATACCGATACGCTTTCGCCGCGCGCAGATCTGAGCATTACCAAGACGGACGGTGTCACCACGGCAGCCCCGGGCGGGTCGGTCACCTACACCATCACCGCCAGCAATGCGGGGCCGAGCAATGCGCCGGGCAGCACGGTGGTCGATACCTTCCCGGCGATTCTGACGGGCACCTGGACCTGCGTCGGCGCAGGTGGCGGGACGTGCACGGCGGCGGGCAGCGGCAGCATCAACGATACGGTCAACCTGCCTGCCGGAGGGAGCGTCACCTATACCGTGTCGGCCACGATCAGCGCGGGCGCAACCGGGACCTTGTCCAACACGGCCACGGTGTCGGCGGCTGGCGGGGTGACCGATCCCAACCCTGGCAACAACGCTGCCACCGACAGCGATGCGCTGGTGGCGCGGACGGCGCTCCTGTCGAATATTCCGACCCGCCAGGGCGGGGTGACCGCCAGCCTGGCGGTCAGTGGTTGTTCGACCATCAGTCGTGCGGCCTTTGTGGACGCGCCGGCGGGGGCCGCGGTCGGAACGCAGTTTCCCTTCGGGCTGGTGGATTTTTCCCTCGGCAGCTGCGCCGGTGCGGTGAGCGTGACGGTGACCTATAGCCAGAACCTGCCCGCGGGGGCAGTCTTCTACAAGGAGGTGGGGGGGAGCTACAGCACCTATCCGGCGACGCTGGGCGCGAACAGCGTGAGCTTCAGCCTCACCGACAATGGCCCGGGAGACAGCAACCCGGCAGCGGGTGTCATCGATGACCCGAGCGGCATCGGCGTGGCGCCAGCGCGGGTGCCGGCGGCTGTTCCCACCTTGTCGGAGTGGGGGGCGCTCGCGCTGTCCGCCTTGGTCGCCCTGCTGGCTTTCGGGGCGAGGTCGCGCCGCCGTTGAGCCTGTTGCGGGACGCCCCTGGCGCGGGCGTCCGGGCAGGCCGTTGATTGAGCAATTCCGGTCAAGACCCGCCCTGCCGTATCCTCCATGATCCGCTCCCGGAACACAGGAGACATGATGGACGATACCCGGGCGCAGGCCTACGCAGCACGCTTCGACAAGGTGCTGGACCATATCGAGGCGCATCTGGGCGAGGCGCTCAGCGTCGAGCGGCTGAGCCAGGTGGCCAACTTCTCCCGTTTCCATTTTCACCGGCAGTTTGCCGATTACATCGGCATCGGCGTGGCGCGTTACATCCTGTTGTTGCGCTTGAGGCAGGCGAGCCATCAGCTCGTCTTCAATCGGGAGCGGAGGGTGATCGACATTGCGCTGGAGGCTGGTTTTGAGAATCCGGAATCGTTTTCGCGGGCCTTCCGCAACACCTTTGGCTGTTCTCCGTCGGGCTTCCGGCGGAATCCGGACTGGGAGGACTGGCACACGCGTTACCGTTTCCGCCTACCTGAAAGGAAACTGACCGTGCAGGTCGAAATCGTCGAGTTTGAAACCACCCTGGTGGCGGCGCGGGAGCATCGTGGCCCCGTCGAGAAGATCAATGAGTCGGTGGCGCACTTCATCGCGTGGCGCAAGACGACGGGGCTTTCACCCAAGGATGGCGTGCGCACCTTCGGCATTGCCTACGACAACCCGGATACCACCGAGCCGGCCTTGTTCCGCTTCGACATCTGCGGCGAGGTGGGGGCCGAGGTGCCGCCCAATCCGCAGGGCGTGGTGACCAAACGCCTGGCCGGCGGGCGCTGCGCGCGGGTGCGTCACCTGGGCTCGCATCAGCGCATCGGCGAGAGCATCTACCCGCTGTACCGGGACTGGCTGCCCCACAGCGGTGAGGAGTTGCGGGATTTTCCGCTGTTCTTCCACTACATCAATCTGTTGCCGGATACGCCGGAGGGGGAGCTGGTGACGGACATCTACCTGCCGCTGAAGTAGGAGG
>WBTZ01000189.1 GCA_009026175.1 Zoogloea sp.
GGGCGGGCTCGCCTGCGGGGCCGAGGGCGCGCAGGTAGCGGTAGACTGCCGCGAGGTCATCACGGCTCATCGCCTGCAGGGCCGACCAGGGCATGGGGGGCAGGCCATTGCGGCGCGCACGGGACTGCCACTCGTCCTCGCTGGTCTGGGCCGCGGCCAGGCGCAGATTGCTCGGGTAACTGACGCCCCACGGGCCGCTGAAGCCGAGACCCGCACCGGTCAGGCGGGCTGCCTCGGGAATCCGGTCGCCCTGCTGGGCATAGCCGGGCGTGTGGCAGTCGTTGCAGCCGCCGATGGCGATCAGGTAGCGGCCGCGGGACACGTCGTCCGCATCGGTGGCGAAGCTTGCTGTTGCGGGGAGCAGGGCGGCACACAGCATGGCGCTGAGGGTGGCGGCGTGGAGGGGCTGGGACATGATGTTTCTCCGTGTTGAGTTCATGTCGTCAGCTTAGGTGGAGGAGCGCAACGCCTTTCTTAATAGTCTGCTCGGAAAATCCTAAATAAATGCTAAGGGCCGGCCGGAACGATCCGACGGGCGGTGGGGTCCGTATCCACGGGGACGCAGACAATGATCACGGTCTGACCGTAGAGGGAGAAGATGGCGTGGATTTCGAATGGTGGCACTGGATCGTGCTGGGGCTCGGACTGGTTCTGGCGGAACTCGCCGTCCCGGCTTTTTTCGTGATCTGGTTTGGCCTGGGGGCACTGCTGGTGGGGCTGGCGCTGCTGCTCGCGCCGGGGCTCGGGGCGACAGCGCAGATGGCCCTGTGGGTGCTGGCCTCCTTGGCGATGGTGGTCCTGTGGTTCCGGGTCTTCAAGCGGGGCGACTACAAGACGCGGATCGGCCAGTCGGATGGCGACACGATCGGCGAGATCGGGCTGATGGCCCGGGCGGCCAAGCCCTTCGAGCGGGGGCGGGTGCGCTTCCAGAAGCCCTTGCTGGGCTCCGAGGAGTGGGAGTGCGTGGTGGATGAGCCCATCGCCGCCGGCGAGCGGGTGCGGGTGGTGTCGGTGGAAGGCAGTTTCCTGAAGGTTTCCAGGCTGTGAGGAGCGTGTGATGAGCAATGCAATGGCGGTAGTGCTGGCGATCCTGGTGTTCGTGGTGGTGACGATCGCCAAGGGGGTGCGCATCGTGCCCCAGGGCGAGGAGTGGATCGTGGAGCGCCTGGGCAAGTACTTCGGGACCCTCAAGCCCGGCCTCAACATCATCATCCCCTACCTGGACAAGGTGGCCTACAAGCTGGTGACCAAGGACATCATCCTCGACGTGCAGGAGCAGGAGGTGATCACCCGCGACAATGCGGTGATCCTCACCAACGCGATCGCCTTCCTGAAGGTCACCGACCCGGTCAAGGCGGTGTATGGGGTGACCGACTTCTCCGAGGCGATCCGCAACATGATCATGACCACCCTGCGCTCCATCATCGGCGAGATGGAACTGGACGAGGCCCTGTCCAGCCGCGACAAGATCAAGGCGCGCCTGCGCGAGAGCATCGCCGACGAGGCGGTGGACTGGGGGCTGACCGTGAAGTCCGTGGAGATCCAGGACATCAAGCCCTCCGAGTCGATGCAGCGGGCCATGGAGCAGCAGGCCTCGGCCGAGCGCGAGCGCAAGGCCGTCGTGACCCGTGCCGAAGGTGCCAAGCAGGCGGCCATCCTGGAGGCCGAGGCGCGTCTCGAGGCCTCGAAACGCGATGCCAGTGCCCAGGTCATGTTGGCGGAGGCCTCGGCGGAGGCGATCCGCCGGGTGACCGCCGCGGTGGGCTCCGAGCCGACCCCGATGCTGTTCCTGCTCGGCGAGAAATACATCGCCTCGATGGAGCGCATGGGGTCGTCGGACAACGCCAAGGTGGTGGTGCTGCCTGCCGATCTGCAGGAGGCCGTCCGGGGGCTGCTCGGCGGCGTGGTCAGGCGCTGACCTGCCTGCTGCAGGGGCTTCGTCATCGGCGCCGGCCCATGTAGCATAGGCGCCCATGTTCGCTTATATCGTCCGCCGGCTGCTCTACGCGCCGCTCATCCTGATCGGTGTCAATCTGCTGACCTTCGCCCTGTTCTTCGTGGTCAATACCCCGGACGACATGGCGCGCATGCAACTGGGGGCCAAGCGCGTCACGCCCGAGGCGATCGAGCGCTGGAAGGTCGAGCGGGGCTACGACAAGCCGCTGCTGCTCAACGCCGGGGCGCAGGGGCTGGCCCGGGTCACCGACACCATCTTCTTCGAGAAATCCCTGCGCATGTTTGCCTTTGACTTCGGCAGGGCGGATGACGGGCGTGACATCGCCACGGAGATCCGGACCCGCATGAGGCCGTCCCTGGCGGTGGCGGTGCCCACCTTTGTGCTCGGGCTCTTCGTGACGGTGTCCCTGGCCCTGCTGCTGGTGTTCTTCCGTGGCACCTACCTGGATTTCCAGGGGGTGGTGCTGTGCGTGGCGATGATGTCCATTTCGAGCCTCTTCTACATCATCGGCGGCCAGTGGCTGGTGTCGAAGGTGTGGCACCTGGTGCCGATCTCGGGCTACGGGGAGGGCGTGGATAACGCGCGCTTCCTGGTCTTGCCGGTGCTGATCGGCGTGGTGGCTGGCATTGGCGGCAGCGCCCGCTGGTACCGCACCATCTTCCTCGAGGAGGCCGGCAAGGACTACGTGCGCACGGCCCGGGCCAAGGGCTTGTCCGAACTGCAGGCGTTGTTCCGCCATGTGCTCAAGAACGGCATGATCCCCATCCTGACCGGAGTGGTGGTGGTGATTCCCTCCCTGTTCATGGGCAGCCTGCTCACCGAGTCCTTCTTCGGCATTCCCGGCCTGGGCAGCTACACCATCGATGCGATCAATGCCCAGGATTTCCCGGTCGTGCGCGCCATGGTCTTCATCGGTTCCGTGTTCTACATCATCGGCCTGATCTTCACCGACCTGTCCTATACGCTTGTCGATCCCAGGGTGAAGCTCCAATGATGGGGGGGCAGGCTGTTTTCCTGTGGACCGACCTGCTGCTCTTCGGCCTGGTCGGCTGCATCACCCTTGCCGGCCTCGCGGCCCGCCGCAGCGAGCCCATGCGTGCCGCCTGGCGGCGGGTGGGCGAGAGCACGGTGGGCATGGTCTCCATCACCATCCTGGCGCTGTTCCTGGTGGTGGGCTTGCTCGACAGCGTGCATTACCGCGAGTACCTGGCTCCTGGCGCAGGGGCCTCCCCGGACGCGCAGCGGGTGCTGGGCACGGAGGTGCGCAGCGGCCTGGATGCCTTTGCGGCGCCCCTGCGTACCCGGGTCGAGAAGACGTATTCGGCGCCCCTGTCGTATCGGCTCTTCGCCAAGCAGACCCAGGAGGCCGCGGATGGCTCCCAGCAGCGGGACTTTCCCCGCCTGAAGTTCGGCGGGGCCCATCTCCAGTATCCGGACGAGGATCATGCCGGCGACGTGCTTGGCCGCATCGGCCTCGGACTGGCGCTGGCGGCTTGTGCCTGGGGCGTGTTCGCCGGCGGTCTGGTGCAGGCCGTGGCCTGGTCGCGCGGGGTGCCCCTCGGCGCCGCCTGGCGGGCGGTGTGGCGCGGCAAGGGCGGTCTGGCCTGGCGGGCGGTGCTCGCCACGCTCGGCGTGCTGTGCCTGATACTCGGGCCCGTGCTGGCCCTGGCGACCGAATACCATGTGTTTGGAACGGACAAGGTGGGGCAGGATGTCCTCTTCCTGACCCTCAAGAGCATCCGTACCGCGCTTGTCATCGGCACCCTGACGACCCTGGTGACGCTCCCCCTCGCGGTGGCGCTGGGGATCATGGCCGGCTACCTCGGTGGCTGGGTCGATGATGTCATCCAGTACGTTTACACGGTGCTCAATTCCATCCCCGGCGTGCTGTTGATCGCGGCTGCGGTGCTGATGATGCAGGTAGTCATCGATACCCATCCGCACTGGTTCGAGACGTCCGCCGAGCGCGCCGATGCGCGTCTGCTGGCCCTCTGCGTGATTCTCGGCATGACGAGCTGGACCGGCCTGTGCAGGCTGCTGAGGGGCGAGACGCTGAAGCTGCGCGAGCTTGAGTACGTGCAGGCGGCGCGAGCGTTCGGCGTGTCCACGGCGCGCATCCTGTCGCGCCACATCCTGCCGAACCTGATGCACCTGGTCCTGATCGCCCTGGTGATGGACTTTTCCGGGCTGGTGCTGGCCGAGGCCGTGCTGTCCTACGTGGGGATCGGTGTGGACCCGAATACGGTGAGCTTCGGGACGATGATCAACGCGGCCCGGATGGAGCTGGCCCGGGAGCCGATGGTGTGGTGGAGCCTGATCGCGGCCTTCATCTTCATGTTCGTGCTGGTGCTCGCGGCCAACCTGTTTGCCGACGTGGTCCGCGACGCCTTCGATCCGCGGGCCTGAGGCTCTCAAGGGCCCGCGGGCATCGGCGGGGCCGACGCCTTCGTCACGCCGGGCCGAGTTGGCCGAGGGCCTCGAGCTCGGCCTCGATCATCCCGGCCAGTATTGCCGGCTGAGGGATCATTGCCGCGTCCGCCAGAATCCCCAGCTGGCAATGTCCGTCGCTGTGTACCACGCTGATGCTGACGCCCAGGTCGCCGGGGGGAGGGCTCCAGTACATCTCCTCACAGATCCCCGCACCGCACAGCTGCCGGGGGGCGCCGGTGCCGGGGATCTGGAGCAGGAGGGCGCTGCTCTTGGTGGCGAGCAGTTTCAGTGATTGCAATTGGACCCCCCGCGGAGTCTGGCCGATCAGGTTGAACAGGCCAAGGGCCCGCTGGGCTTCATAGGCCTGCTCGAATCGGCGGATGCGCTTGTGGGTTTCGTGCAGCCGCAGGATGGGCGCCTCGATGCCGACTGGCAGTTCGAAAGGAATCAGGCCGCAGCGGTTGCCCAGCTGTTCGTCGCTGCTTTCATTTCGCAGGTTGGCCGGCATGAGGCAGCGGATTTCCAGCTGCCTGGAGACGGGGCCGCGCTGCTCCAGGAAGTGGCGAAGGGCTCCGCCCAGGGCGGTCAGCATGATCGCGTCCGGACTGCTGTCATGGCGCAGGGCAATGGCTTCGATGCGCGGGTGCGGAATGGGCGGCGTCCAGCCCGCCTGCTTGGTGCCGCCGGGCCGGCCCTTGAGCGGGGTCTCGCCGTCGTCCTCCAGCCCGCCCAGTTTGCCGATCTCCAGCGCCAGCGCTGTATTGGCACAGGCGTAGTCGAAGACCTGCCGCGGGTTGAAGAGCAGGCCCCAGTAGCTGGCCCAGAACGCACCGGAGATCTTGATCCCCTCCACCATGGCGTGGGTCAGCGGGGCGTACAGGCGTGCATAGAAGTTTTCCTGCCGGGGTGCGGCCGGGAGCTTACGGCTGACCGCCGGGGCCGGCTCGTCGTCCAGCAAGCTCCGCAGCAGGCTGACAAGCGCGATGCTGTCGCCGATGCACTGGTGCACCCGCAGGATCAGCGCGCTTCCCTGTTCGTAATGCTCCACCAGATGGCAATGCCAGAGCGGCGCCGTGAGGGGGAGGCGGGTGGCGGCCAGCCTGCCTGCGAGGTTTGCAAGGGCGCCCCTCGCTTCGCCCGGCGGCAGGCACTCCACGCTGAGCTGTGCCCGTGGATCGAAATGGCCGGCCTCCCAGACGGCCCCCACCACGTCCTGCAGGACCTGCTGGCCGAAGCGTTCGAAGGCCCCCAGGCGCTCTGCCAGCCGGGCTGCCAGGTCGGCCGGCCGCACCGGGGTGGCGGTGACCAGCAAGGCTGTCAGGTGGGCCGGGTTGGTGTCCTGTTCGACCTGAAGCCAGATCAGGTCCATGCCGGCCAGTCGTTCGACAATGCTCATCTCGTGCCCCTTTCCCTTCTGTGATGTCATGGTTTGCGAGTCCTTCCAGTATTTTCGGAAGCTGCGGGACATTCTTCAGGGCGCGCCGGGGGCTGCGCTCCGGGCTCCTTTCTAAAGCTGTGAGGGGGTGCTGCCGATAGTGTTCATGGAACGGGGAATGCCTGCCCACCATCGGACTCTGGAATACTCTTGATGAATATGCTGGTCAGTACTGTGCCGGACGAACTGCTTGCCTTCCTCGAGGACGACGGCGGAGTCATGGCGCCCTCGCAGGTCGGGACATGGCGGGTCTTGGTGGTCGATGATGACTCGGAGGTGCATCAGGCGACGGTCTTTGCGCTGAACGACGCAGTGATCTGCTCCCGCCCCGTTGAGCTTCTGCATGCAGGCTCGGCCGAGGCCGCGCTCGACATCCTGCGGACAACGCCCGAAGTGGCGGTCATCCTGCTCGATGTCGTCATGGAAACCCATGATGCCGGCCTCGAGCTGGTGCGCCGGATCCGGCAGGATCTCGGCCTTGCCGACATCCGCATCATCCTGCGCACTGGACAGCCCGGCTATGCGCCGGAAGTCAGCGTGGTCCGCGATTACGACATCAATGATTACCGGACCAAGTCCGAGCTGACCCATACCCGCCTGCTGACCACCCTGACGGCGGCGATCCGTTCCTACCAGCAACTCCGCACCCTCGAGGAAACACGCAACGGGCTGGCCTTCCTGGTGGAGAGCGGCAATGAGCTGTTCACCCCGCGGGACCTGAAGTCCTTTGCCGAGGCGACCCTGGGGCATCTGGAAGTCCTGCTCGGCCGATCAGTCAGTGCGCTCTTTCTGGGGCCGGCGAGTGGCAAGGGCGAGAGCTACGATGAGTCGCTCGAGGTCCTGGCCGGACGGGGCAAGTGTCTGGACACATTGGGGCGCGGCCTCGAGAGCCTGGTCCGCTCCACGGCGGGGGGCTTGCTCGTGAAGGCGCGGGGGCTGCGTGGTCATGTCTTCGAGCATGGTGCTGCCGGCCTGTACCTGGGGCAGGCGCATGGCCTGGACGCACTGGTCTATCTGGAGGTGCCGGGCACCATCACACCCCTGGTCCGGCAATTGCTCGAGGTGCTCTCCGTCAGTCTGAGGGTGGGGTTCGAGAACGTCGTACTGTTCGAGCGCCTCAATTTCTTTGCCTACTTCGATCCGCTGACACGCCTGCCCAACCGGACCCGCTTTCTTGACAGCCTGGATGAGGGGCTGGAGGGGTTTGCCGACAGGGCATGGATTCTTGCAATCATCGATGTCGTGCGTTTTTCAGAACTCAATGATGCCCTGGGGCATCGCAGCGGTGATCTGCTCCTCACCGAGGTCACGGCGCGCCTGAAGGCACGTGTGAGCCCGGAGGCCCTGCTGGCCCGGGTTGCGGGCGACGCCTTCGGAGTCTGCTGGAGGCCGCAGAACGAAGAGCCTGCGGCGATCCTTGATGTCTTCGCGGCGCCCTTTGTGGTCAGGGGCCATGCGGTGCCACTGCGGGCACGGGCTGGCTTTGCCCACATGGCGCAGGTGCCGGGGGGGGCTGTCGAGCTCCTGAAGCGGGCAAACCTGGCACTCAGCCATGCCAAGATGGAGGGGGACCAGCACTGGCGCTTCTTCACGGAAGAAATGGAGTCCAGCACCCAGAGTCGGGTGCAGCTGCTCAACGAGCTGCGCTCCGCCCTCAATTCCGGAAAAGGCCTGGAGTTGCATTACCAGCCCCAGGTTTCCCCCCTGGGTGGGCAGATGATCGGGTGCGAGGCCCTGATCCGCTGGATCAAGCCCCACGGCGAATTCGTCGCCCCGGACAAGTTCATCCCCCTTGCCGAATACACCGGACTCATCGTCGAGATCGGTGACTGGGTGTTCGCCGAAGCCTGCCGCCAGATCATCCGCTGGGACAGGAGTGGCCTGTCGGGTTTCCGGGTTGGGATCAACATCTCCGCGGCCCAGTTCCGTGAGGCAGACTTTGTCACCAAGATCGCCGCGGTCATCTCTGAGAGCGGGGTCGATCCGGCCCGGCTGGAGCTGGAGATCACGGAATCCGTTGCCGTGGATGACCCCGAGTCCGTCGCCCGGCAGCTTCGGGAGCTGAAGTCACTGGGACTCAAGGTTGCCGTGGACGACTTCGGCTGTGGATTTTCGTCGCTGGGGACGCTCAACAGATTGCCTTTTGACCGGGTGAAGATCGATCGGGCCTTTGTCCGGGAGCTCACGCCGGAGACGTCCCATGAATGCATCGCGCGCCTGATCGTTAAGCTTGCCCGCAGTCTTGGACTGGAGGTGATAGCCGAAGGGGTGGAGACGGAAGAGCAGGCGAGCCTGCTGGACGAAATGGGTTGCAAGGAAATGCAGGGACATCTCTATGGTCGTCCGATGCGGGCAGACGCGCTGGAGGACTGGATGCGCCTGCGAGCTGAGCGCCCCTGATTTGCCGGTCGTTCAGACCAGGATGATTGGCTGCTCGCGGGTCTTTCGAATTTATTTTCTCAATCCCATTGACGGACTTCGATAGTTATATATAATTCGGCCTCTTCGCTGCAGCGCAAACGGAAACGTGGCGCTGGGGCGGTGAAGAGGGTTCTGGAGTTGATCCGGGTCCTGCGTTGAGCGGGTTTGTTTTTGAGCGAGTTTGCTGGAAACAA